>DAMAFT010000087.1:0-10509 GCA_031995805.1 Massilia sp. | reverse complement strand
TGGCGACATGGCCATGATCGCCGATACCACCGAAGCGCAATTCGACAAGCTGGTCGACGTCCACTTCAAGGGCGTGTTCTTCCTGACCCAGCACCTGCTCCCGCTGCTGGCCGACGGCGGCCGGATCGTCAACCTGTCCAGCGGCCTGACCCGCATCTCGTACCCCGGCTTCGGCGCCTACGCCGCCGTCAAGGGCGCCGTCGAGGTGCTCGGCATCTACCTGGCGAAGGAACTGGGCCAGCGCGGCATCGCCGTCAACACGGTGGCGCCGGGCGCCATCGAGACCGACTTCCTGGGCGGCGCCGTGCGCGACATGCCCGACCTGAACGCCACCTTCGCCGGCATGACGGCGCTGGGACGCGTCGGCGTGCCGGACGACATCGGCCCGATGATCGCCCACCTGCTGCACGAGGACAACCGCTGGATCAACGGCCAGCGCATCGAGGTCTCGGGCGGGCAGGTGATCTGAGCCGCCAGCCGCATCTTCAGGCAACGGCATGGGCGCGGCCATGCGCCGCCGCCACATCGCGCACCGGCGGCATGCCGAACATCCTTCCATACTCGCGCGTAAATTGCTGCACACTCTCGTAGCCGACCGCGAACGCCGCATGGCTGGCGTTCGCGCCCTCGGCCAGCATCAGGCGCCGTGCCTCGATCAGGCGCAACTGCTTCTGGAACTGCAGCGGCGTGAGCGAAGTCACGGCGCGGAAATGCTGGTGGAACGAGGACGGACTCATCCCCGCCACCTCGGCCAGGCGTTCGACCGGCAGGCGCTGCGCATAGTCGCTGCGCAGCAGCGCCACGACACGGGCGATGCGCCGCACGTGGCTGTCGGGCAGTCCCAGGCGCCGGATCGCCGCGCCATGGCGCCCGGCCAGCAGCCAGTAGTGGATCTCGCGCACCAGCGCGCCCTGCAGGACCGGCAACGATGCCGGCCGGTCGAGCAGGCGCACGAGGCGCAGCGCCGCATCGGCTACGTGTTCGTCGGTGGGCTCGCTGCGCACCGGGCCGTCGCCGCTGTCCTGGATCGCCGCCATCTCGGCCGTCAAGCCGGCGATGACGGCCGGATCGAGGTCCATCACCAGCGAATAATAGGGCGCGGCAAGGCTGGCCTCGACGATCCGGCTGACGGTCGGCACGTCGGCCATGATCAAGAGGGAATCGCCGGCCCGGAAGGTGAACGATTGCGCACCCATCGTGACGTGCTTGGCGCCTTGCAGCACCAGGCAGACCAGGGGGCGCGGGATCTGGTAGCTCAGAGCGGTGCGTCCAGGTACGCGGATCGCCGCCAGGCCCGGGACCGGCGTCGGCGCAGCGCCGTCATGGCCGGCATGGGTATCGGCGTACCTGCGTACGGCGTCGAGGAGGTACTTATCCATGGCAAGAGTGTAATCCGCATTCGCCTGCAAGCAAACCGCTCTGCAGGATCAGGCAAGAATGGCGCAGCCCGGGTTCATCCGCGGACGTTTGTCACGGGCAGGCTGGCACTGCGCAGGCAGTTATCGAGCTCCCGTCCGCGCGCCCTGGGTATCCGCAGCCTGGATACGGCGGTATAAAAGTTGGCAGCCGATAGTGCTTGCGCAAACGCACCATGCTTTGCTTAACGCACGCCAATAATCTGTTTTTTCGCTCCACGAACGCCATCAGTGGATCAATTGATGGCGACGATTCCCGGGTTTTCAGACCTTGTCCGCCCGTCATCCTGAACAGAATCATGACTGCTCAGGGC
This sequence comes from Massilia sp., assembly GCA_031995805.1. Taxonomy (GTDB): domain Bacteria; phylum Pseudomonadota; class Gammaproteobacteria; order Burkholderiales; family Burkholderiaceae_D; genus Telluria. Next base: position 8,780 of record DAMAFT010000087.1, on the reverse strand, counting down.
TTATCTCGTCACCGACTGCTTCAGCAAACTGAAAGAAAATGGCAGATGGCAAATACTCGCACCATGCATGACCTGCGACTCGCCCTTTCGAGACTCGGCACGCGAGATCGACCGTTGGAGTTGGCGCTTGCCCATACAGACGGGGTTCACGATGATGTACTGCTCCCGCAACGGATGATCGGCAAGGAGTCCATCTGCGGCGGCTTCGAGTACCGCATTTTGTGCGTGGCCGATAACGCGGCGCTGGCCCAAGCCATGGCGATATCTCGCCGGCGCGGCCGTGGCGTACCCGATCCTGCTCGTGCTGTGGCTCATTTTCGATATCCAGGTCCTGAACCCGGAACTAGTGAATGTTGACGTGGAGACGACGATGGACAAGTTACGTTGGTTCGGCGTGCCCCTTGCAACAGTTGCGCTTTTGTTCGGGGGCAGCTGGCTGATCGCCTCCTTCAAAGCGGATGCGCGGGAACGCGACTGGCAACAAAAAACCGAGCAGCTCAAGGAGAAGAATACCGCGTCGAACACCGAGCAGGCGCGTCGGGAATACGTGTTGGAGATAATTGGCTTGGGCATTACAGTCGAAAAATATCGTCAAGGCAAATTATGGGAAGTGCTGCAAAAAGGAACACCCTTTACCAGCATCCGCGAGCAGGATCCGAAAAAATATGAATGGGGCATGTTCGACAAGATTGGGGTCAGTGGCAGCCGTGCCTGCGATGCGCTGGAGAACGGTGCAGAACCGTCTCCCATGTTCTGGGGAGTACCAACCTTTTATGCCGGTAGTCCGATCAATCATCCGGCATATCAGCCGAGCGAGATATCTCCCGAGTCGGGTCTGGCCGCCAGCGCAGAAGGAACAGGAATGGCCTGGCACCTGTTCGTGACGGGGCCATGGCAACTCGGCGAGCGCCCTGACCGCCTGCTGGAACAAATATTTGCATTCTTCGATACCCACCCTGACTTACCGTACTTGGTGCTGCTGGCCGACGACAGTTCGGCGGCCCGGCACGTATCGCGCGATCCCAGCACGCCACCGATCATGAAGGACGGGTATTACATCCCCGAGATGCCCGACTCCACCGCCGTCTTCGTACTAGCGCGCCGCGAACGCGTCGAGCCACTGCGCCCCTATGTGTGGGACGATCCGGACAACGACTATTTGCAGGAAAACCTGCGGATGATGTATTACGACCTCAAGGAAACCGTACCCACGCCAGAAAAGCTGGCCAACCCGGGAGAATTCCGTGTCGGCCGTAATCCTACTGTGGCCGAATGGCTGACAGCCGCCGCGGCGTTCGCCAAGCGCCCGGTGTTCGACAAGGAAAAAGCCGATATCTCCCTGGCGGCGTTCCGCCGCTGGCTGAATGACCCGCCGAAGGATTGGAAACCGACGCCCTGGTTCCCGGTTCCCTGGAACCGTAATCAAATGGAAGCATTCGACAACTTGCCATCACTGGGCTTCATTCACCGTCCGGTCTTCGTCAAGTTCGAGGACGAGCACGGCCACCCGGTCAAGCGCCGCGAAGCGCGCGAGAAGATCCTCGAGGCCGGCTGGCAACAGGCTCTTCAGACCTTGCCGGCTGCCGAGCGTGCGAAAGGCCCGGCGCGCATCATCGGCGCCTTTGGCAAGCAGGTCGAACAGCAACGTGCGTTCGAAGGCGTGATGCACAGTTATGCCGCGCAAGGAGGACCGGAGATCGATACCAGCAAGACGGCGCAGTTCATCAACACCGACCATCGTTTCGGCAACACCGGAGCCAGTACCTTGTTCGTGCAGATGGGGGTCGGCGTGATGGGAAGCTATTACGAAGGCGGCACCTCGGCCGCCGTGAACCTGCGCGATCCTGCCGAAGGGAGCATCGTCTTCATCAGTCCCCCGTCGGAAGAAAAGCGCACGGAGCAGAAGGGTCGGGACGTGTTCAAGCACCAGGTGCAGCCGGCGATCGACCCTGAAAACTACAAGCCGCCGACAGTTGGAGCAATCTTGGAGACCGGAGGGGCAATGGAAACCGAGGAAAAAACCGCATCGAAGCGGTGACGTCCACAACAGTGGAAGGATGGGAAAAATGCGTAAGGTCATTCGTTTGGGCGATCCCACATCCCATGGCGGCAAGGTGATCAGTACCCGCGCTACCCGCTTCAAGGTGGGAGCCATTCCAGTTGCATGCATCGGCGATCCTTGCACTTGCCCCATGCCAGGGCACACCGGCTGCACGATCGCGAGCGGTTCCCCGCGCCATCGCATCGAGGGCGTTTCGATCGCTTTCGAAGATGATGTCACCAGCTGTGGTGCAAAACTGAAGCCGAGCTTGCAGAACTTTCGCACAACCTAATGGATCTTCGCGAATATTTTATCGGCGCGGCCAGGCAGGATGCCAGTCCCTGCCCAGCCTGCAAGACTATCTCGCACTTTCCTTATTCGACCGTCACCGACTTCGCCAGATTCCTCGGCTTATCCACATCCGTCCCGCGCGCCAGCGCCGTGTGATACGCCAGCAACTGCAGCGCCGCCACGTGCAGGATCGGCGACAGCAGGCCATAGTGTTCCGGCAGACGGATCACGTGCAGGCCGTCGCCCGAGGTGATGCACGAGTCGACGTCGGCGAACACGTACAACTGGCCGCCGCGGGCGCGCACTTCCTGCATGTTCGACTTCAGCTTTTCCAGCAGGGCGTCGTTCGGGGCGATCGTCACTACCGGCATCTCTTCCGTCACCAGCGCCAGCGGGCCGTGCTTCAGTTCGCCGGCCGGGTAGGCTTCGGCGTGGATGTACGAGATTTCCTTGAGCTTCAGGGCGCCTTCCAGCGCGATCGGGTAGTGGATGCCGCGGCCCAGGAACAGGGCGTTTTCCTTGCGTGCGAATTCCTCGGCCCAGGCGATGACCTGCGGCTCCAGCGCCAGCACCGACGACAGCGCGACCGGCAGGTGGCGCATCTGCTTCAGGTAGTTGGCTTCCTGGTCGTCGTCGAGGCGGCCGTTGACTTGCGCCAGCGTCAGCGTCAGCAGGAACAGCGCGGCCAGCTGGGTGGTGAAGGCCTTCGTCGATGCCACGCCGACTTCGACGCCGGCGCGGGTGATGTAGGCCAGCTTGCATTCGCGCACCATGGCGCTGGTGGCGACGTTGCAGATGGTCAGCGTGTGTTCCATGCCCAGGCTGCGCGCATGCTTCAGCGCGGCCAGCGTGTCGGCCGTCTCGCCCGATTGCGAGATCGTCACGACCAGCGTCTTCGGGTGCGGAACGCTGTCGCGGTAGCGGTATTCGCTGGCGATCTCGACGTTCACCGGCAGCTTGGCCACCGACTCGATCCAGTACTTGGCGGTGAGGCCGGCGTAGTAGCTGGTGCCGCAGGCCAGGACCAGCACGCGGTCGATGTCCTTGAATACGCGGTAGGCTTCGTCGCCGAACAGTTCCGGCATGATGCCGGTGACGCCTTCGAGGGTGTCGCCGACCACGCGCGGCTGCTCGAAGATTTCCTTCTGCATGTAGTGGCGGTACGGGCCCAGCTCGGCGGCGCCGGTGTGCGCGTGCACGGTTTTCACGTCGCGCTCGGCCGGGCGGCCGTCGGCGTCGACGATCCAGTAGCGCGCCAGTTGCAGGTCGACCACGTCGCCTTCCTCGAGGTAGATGATCTGGTCGGTGGTGCCGGCCAGCGCCATCGCGTCCGAGGCGACGAAGTTCTCGCCCTTGCCCACGCCGACGATCAGCGGCGAGCCCTGGCGCGCGGCCACCACGCGGTGCGGCTCTTCGCGGCAGAACACGGCGATCGCGTAGGCGCCGTGCAGGCGCTTGACCGCCTGCTGCACGGTGGCGAACAGGTCGCCGTCGTACATGTGGTCGACCAGGTGGGCGATGACTTCGGTATCGGTCTGGCTCTGGAACACGTAGCCCAGTTCGGTCAGCTCGCGGCGCAGTTCGTCGTGGTTCTCGATGATGCCGTTGTGGACCAGGGCGATGCGGGCATTTTCCTCGCTGGGCGAGAAATGCGGATGGGCGTTGCGGGTGGCCGGGGCGCCGTGGGTGGCCCAGCGGGTGTGGGCGATGCCGGTGAAGCCCTGCAGCCGGGTTTCCTGGACCTGCGTTTCGAGGTCGGCCACGCGCGAGGTGCTGCGCGAACGCGAGAGGTGGCCGTCGACGTGCAGCGCGACGCCGCAGGAATCGTAGCCGCGGTATTCGAGCCGCTTCAGGCCTTCGATGAGGACGGGAGTGATATTACGCTGGGCTACTGCACCGACGATGCCGCACATGGGGGTGTTCTCCAAAGTTAACTAACGCAAACACTGTAGAACAGACCAAGTGAAATAAGCTTTCAGAGTGCGAATGAATTTGAAATATTATTTCATGGTAAGCTGATCATGAAATTTTCTTTCATTTTTGATGAATAATCTTATGAATATTTCGACAGAAAGCCCTGTACTGGACGAACTCGATCGTCGCATCCTGAATGCATTGCAGCTTGACGCATCGCACACCAATGCCGAGCTGGCAGCGCTGGTACACGTATCCCAGCCGACTTGCCTGCGCCGTGTCAAACAGCTCATGGAAAACGGTGTTATCGAACGGCAAGTCGCGATCGTCGCGCCGGACAAGGTCGGTGCGCGCCTGAGCGCCATCGTCGAGATCACGCTGGACGTGCAGGCCGCCGACCGGATGGAAGAATTCGAGCGCGTGGTCGCGGACGAGGCCGCCGTGCTGCAGTGCTACCGCGTGTCGCCCGGCCCGGACTTCGTGCTGGTCGTGCAAGTGGCCGACATGCCCGCCTACCATGCCCTGGCGCATCGCCTGTTCACCACGCACAGCAATGTACGCAACGTGAAAACGTATTTTTCGACGTTCCGCAGCAAATTCGAAACCCGCATCGCTGTCTGACATTGCCCACATTGCCCCCACTGTGCTGTGGATAAGTCGGTGCGCATGAGCGCTTCCGCGGCGGGGCTGCCTGCCGCCCTTGCCAGGCAGCCCCGCCGATCCGGGCTTTCCTCGGAACACGGCCCCTTCGCACCGCGGACGAGCCTGTGGATGACTTTGTGGAATACGCTGTGGACGAGCGGTTGACATCCCTGTGCACAGGCGGTGGACCAGGCTGTGCTCATCCTATGGATAGGCCTGTCGACAAGCCTGTGGATTGACTGCGGATTTCCTGTGGCTTTGCTGTGCACAGGCTGTGCCCATCCGGTGGACAGGCACGGCCAGATATCACGTCTTGACCTTGACCGGACGCTTCCAGTTCTCGATGGTCAATTGCTTGGGACGGGAAATGGTCAGCTTGCCAGCCGGCGCATCCTTGGTCAGCGTGGTCCCGGCGCCCAGCGTGGCCCCCTTGCCGACGGTGACCGGCGCCACCAGCTGGCTGTCGCTGCCGATGAAGGCGTCGTCCTCGATGGTGGTGCGGAACTTGTTGGCGCCGTCGTAGTTGCAGGTGATGGTGCCGGCGCCGATGTTGACGCGCGAGCCGACGTCGGCGTCGCCCACATAGGCCAGGTGATTCGCCTTGCTGTGTGCCGCGACCTTGCTGTTCTTGACCTCGACGAAGTTGCCGATGTGGACGTCCTGGCCCAGCTCCGTGCCCGGGCGCAGGCGCGCGTACGGGCCGATGATCGATTGTGCGCCGACCATGGCGCCCTCGAAATGGCAGAACGGCTTGACCTGGGCGCCGGCGGCGACGGTCGTGTCGACCAGCACGCAGTTGGCGCCGATGGTGACGCCGTCGCCCAGTTCCACGCGGCCCTCGAACACGCAGCCGACGTCGATCGTGACGTCGCGTCCGCACACCAGTTCGCCGCGCACGTCGATGCGTGCCGGATCCAGCAAGGTCACGCCGCGCTCGAGCAGCGCGGTGGCAATGTTCAGCTGGTGGCGGCGCTCCAGCTCGGCCAGTTGCACCTTGCTGTTGACGCCGGCGACTTCCCATTCCGCGGACGGCTGGGCCGACACGACGGGCACGCCGGCCGCGACCGCCTTGGCGACGATGTCGGTCAGGTAGTACTCGCCCTGGGCATTGTCGTTGCCCAGCGCCTGCAGCCAGCCGGAAAGATAACGGGTCGGGATCACCATGATCCCGCTATTGATTTCCCTGATGGCGCGCTCGGCCTCGCTGGCATCCTTTTCCTCGACGATGCGCACGATGCGGCCGTCTTCGCGCACGATGCGGCCCAGGCCGAAGGGATTGGCCTGCTCGACGGTGAGGATGGCCAGCTTGTCGTTGCCGGCGGCCTCGACCAGGCGGCGCAGCGAAGCGGCGGTCGTCAGCGGGACGTCGCCGTACAGCACCAGCGTCGGCGCGCCCTCGTCGATCTGCGGCAACGCCTGCATGACGGCATGGCCGGTGCCCAGCTGCGGCTGCTGCAGCGCGGTGTCGATGGTCACGCCGGATGTACCGCCCCAGGCTTGCACGGCGCTGGGCACCGCTGCGCCGCCATGACCGTAAATCACGCATAATCGGCTCGGCTCAAGGCTCAGTGCGGTATCGATAACATGTTGCAACAGCGGCTTCCCGGCCAGCGGATGCAAGACTTTCGGCAGGGCGGATTGCATGCGCTTTCCCATGCCGGCGGCGAGGATGACTACGTTCATAAGCCGTTCTCAATCAGGTTATTAAAGATGAAAAAGTTTAACACGCCCCATTTTCTGCTCCAGCGCACCCGCACCGTGTTTGTGATCGCGCTGATGGTCCTGGCGGCAGGCTGCAGCACCATCCGGTTTACCTACAACCATGGCGACACCCTGTTGTACTGGTGGTTGAATGCATACCTCGATCTCGACAGCGACCAGTCCGACTGGGTCAAGAAAGACATCGACAAGCTGTTCCAGTGGCACCGCTCGACCCAGTTGCGCGACTATGCGGGCATCATGACCAAGATGCAGCGCCAGCTCGCCGACGGCAACGTCACCCAGGACGAGCTGCTGGCCGACTACCGCGACATCAAGGCGCGCACCGAGCTGCTGGCCTTCAAGGCGCTGCCCGACCTGGCCGACCTGGCGATGTCGATCAAGCCGGACCAGGTCGCGCAGATGGAAAAGAAGTTCGCCAAGAACAATGCCGACTTCCGCAAGAAATTCATGAGCGGCAGCGTCGACGACCAGCAGGAAGCGCGTTATAAAAAGGCGCGCGAACAGTTCGAGCTGTGGTTCGGCAATTTCAGCAGGGAACAGGAAGCGCAATTGCGCAAGGCGTCCGACGCGCGCCCGCTGGACAACGACGTGTTCCTGCAGGAGCGCATGCTGCGCCAGAAAAAGATCGTCGCGCTGCTGCGCCGCATCCAGCAGGAAAAGCTGAACAAGGAACAGACGATGTCGGCCATCCACGGCATGCTGCGCGAATTCTTCGACCGCATGGACGCGCCGGACCGCAAGGCCTTCTACGACGCCTACGTGGACAGCACGTCCAAGTTCATCGTCGCCGTCATCCGCATCACGACGCCGGAACAGAAGGCCCATGCGCAGCAGCGCATGCAGGGGTGGATCAACGATTTCAATGCGCTGGCGGCGGGCAAATAAGGCCGGATTGATGCATCGGCCGTAGCGGAAACCGGGGTCAGAGCCCCTCGAAAGCAACACCGGGCTCTGACCCCTCCCATGCTATATTCCCGCCATGCAAAAGAAGCCTTCCCACTCCCACGCGCGCCGTCCCGGCCCGCCGCAACAGGTACGCATCATCGGCGGCGCCTGGAAACGTACCCCGCTCCCCGTCCTCGACGCCCTCGGCCTGCGCCCCACGCCCGACCGCGTCCGCGAAACCGTCTTCAACTGGATCAATCACCAGATGGCGGCCGACTGGAACCAGGCCGACTGCCTCGACCTGTTCGCCGGCAGCGGCGCCCTCGGCTTCGAGGCGGCCAGCCGCGGCGCGCAGTCGGTCATGATGGTCGACAGTTTCGGCGCGGCCGTGCGCCAGCTCGCGCTGGTCAAGGACAAGCTGAAGGCCGACAAGGTCAACGTCCTGCGCGCCGATGCGCTTGCCGTGGCGCGCGACCTGGCCCAGCGCGGCCGGCGCTTCGACGTGATCTTCCTCGATCCGCCGTATCAACAGGACTTCCTGACCCAGGCGCTCCCCCTGTGCCGGGCATTGCTGAAAGAGGGTGGCCTGGTCTACGCGGAATCCGGCGAACGCCTGCCGTTCCCCGAGCAGGAGGGAGAGGAAACCCCGGAATGGCTGCAGGCCTGGACGCAAATCAAGGCCGATAAAGCGGGAATGGTGCATTACTACCTGCTGAAGTTGCACTAAAACACCGCGTCGCCACATAAATCTGCTTAAAGTTTAAGCAAAAAGCGCCCCAGTCCGGGGCGGCTGCCGAAATTTCAGGCATAATGCGCGTCTATTCAGGTGCATTTTTCCAGGGAGCCGCAATGGTTGTAGCCGTTTATCCAGGTACTTTCGATCCGCTGACCCGCGGCCATGAAGATTTGGTCCGCCGCGCATCGGGTCTGTTCGACACCCTGGTGGTCGGTGTCGCCGACAGCAAGAACAAGAAACCCTTCTTCGCGCTCGACGAACGCCTGGAGATCGCCAACGAAGTGCTGGGCCATTATCCGAACGTGAAGGTCGAAAGCTTTTCCGGCCTGCTCAAGGATTTCGTGCGCCAGCACGATGCGCGGGTCATCGTGCGCGGCCTGCGTGCCGTGTCCGACTTCGAATACGAGTTCCAGATGGCGGGCATGAACCGCTACCTGCTGCCCGACGTCGAGACCCTGTTCCTGACCCCGTCCGACCAGTACCAGTTCATCTCCGGCACCATCGTGCGCGAGATCGCCATGCTGGGCGGCGACGTGTCCAAATTCGTTT
>DAMAFT010000086.1:0-10569 GCA_031995805.1 Massilia sp. | reverse complement strand
GCCGGGGCGGCGCAGGCCGCGGCGCCGGCGCCGGCGCCTGCCCTCGCGGCCGGCCTGCCGCCGGAACTGGCGGCCGTCCAGGCCCGGCTCGCCGCCGCGCTGGGGCAGCAGCACCCGCAGTTGGTCCAGGCGCAGGCCGCCGTACCGGCGGACGGCCAGGGCAGCCCGGCGCTGCAGGCGCGCAAGGACCTGAGCGCGATGGGCCTGACCTACTACAGCCAGGACCAGTTCGTCGAAGCGGCGCGCCGCGGCGACAAGCTGGCCTGCGAACTGTTCCTGCGCGCCGGCAGCGTCACCGTGACCGCGGCCGACAAGCACGGCGTCACCGCCCTGAAGGCGGCGGCGACGCCGGAACTGGCCGCCTTCCTGCGCGGCCAGCTCCAGTGATGTCGCATCAACCCGGCGGCGCCACCAGCACGTAGATGCCGGCCTGGACGCCGCGGCGCGAGAACGTCCAGTAGGCGCCGCTGTCGGTCGTCTCGGCGGCGGCGCAATCCCAGCCGCTGGCCCCCGGCGCGCGGCGGCACACGCTCACCCCCTGCGCGCCGGCCAGGCGGGTCTTCGGCTCGATGAAGGCCGCCAGTCCGTCGGCCTGGCCGAAGGTGGAAACGAACTCGAAGCCGTCGATGGCGGCGCCGGCCAGGCCCTGCATGTCCACGCGCGGCTCCCACTTGCTGCGCCACTCCAGCCGCTGTCCCACCGGCTGCGTCATCCCCGGCAGGATCACCGTCGACGGCGCCAGCTTGCCGAGGCTGGCCACGCAGGCCGCGGCCCGCGCCGGCAAGCGCCCGCCGAGGATCACGCCCATCTTCCATGCCAGGTCGAACCCGCCGGGGCCGATGATCGGTTCCGCCACGCCGCGGTAGTCGTGCGCCTGGATCTTGAGGGCGATCGGGTCGAACAGGTCGGCGCCGCGCGGCGACACCACCACGCTGGTGTCGTAGCTCGGATTGCCGTAGTACGAAGGCCAGCTCTGCGCATAGCCGCCCTCCGCGGCCGCGCCGCCGGTCGGCTCGGCCGCGCCGCAATAGGACAGCGTGTCGGCATACGCCGCCTCCTGCGCCGGACCGGCCGGCGCTTCGCCGTCGCCACCGCTACAGCCGGCCAATGCGCCGGCCAGTCCCCACGCCGCCGCGTGGCGGGCCATCGTTGCGATATGTATGTGCTTCATTGGACTCCCATCCTTGTGTCGATGGGAGGATGATGGCGAGGGGCGCCGGGGATTCCCAGCGGTTTGCGACCGAGGGCCCCGTTTCGGGAACGAGTGCGGCTTTGGCGGGCATCGACCCATGCGCGGCAACGCGCAAGAGCAGGCGTTCAGCGCAGCGGCAACCAGAACTTGCGCACGCCCTCTTCTTCGTCGAGCGGCCCGACCGTGAAGCCGAGCTTGCGCACCAGGCCGAGCACCGGCGAATTCTGCGGCAGCGCCTCGCCGACGATCTCGCGGGTGCCGCGCGCGCGGCAGTAGGCGATCAGCTTGTGCATCAGCATGATGCCCAGGCCCTTGCCCTTCAGGTCGGAGCGCACCGTCACCGCGAATTCCGCGCTCATATTGTCCGGATCGGCCACCACGCGGCCCACGCCCAGCGTTTCGGGATGACCGTCGGGACCGGGACGGGTGGCGATGAAGGCCATCTCGCGGTCGTAGTCGATCTGCGTGAAGCGCGCCAGCTGGGCCGGCTGCAGCTCGCGCACGCGCACGAACATGCGGTAGCGCACGTCGTCCGGCGTGAGCGCGTTGAAGAAGGCGACGTGGGCCTGGCCGTCCTCGGGGCGGATCGGGCGCAGCAGCAGTTGCCCGCCGTCCCACGGCACCAGTTCTTCCAGCTCGGCCGGGTAGGGGCGGATCGCCAGGCGGTCGAGCGTGCTGCCGGAGCGGTCGGCCATGGCGATGCGCATGCGCGCGTCGAGCACGATGGCGCCGCGGCTGTCGGCCAGCAGCGGGTTGATGTCCAGCTCGACGATTTCCGGCACGTCCGCCACCAGCTGCGCCACCTGCACCAGCACCGCGGACACGGCGTCGAGGTCGGCCTCGGGATGGTTGCGGTAGCCCTTCAGCTGGCGCGCCACGCGCGTGCGCCCGACCAGGTCGCGCGCCAGCACGGTGTTCAGCGGCGGCAGCGCCACCGCGTGGTCGGCCGCCACTTCCACCGCCAGGCCGCCCTGGCCGAACAGGATCACGGGGCCGAACACCGGATTGGTGGCGACGCCGGCGATCAGCTCGTGGGCCTGGGGATTGCGGGCCATCGCCTGCACGATGAAGCCGTCGAGGCGCGCGTCCGGCTTGAGCTCGGCCAGGCGCCGCGCCATGCGCTCGGCGGCGGACTGCACGGCCTCCGGCGTGTCCAGGTCGAGCGTGACGCCGCCCACGTCGCTCTTCTGCGCCACGTCCGGCGACAGGATCTTGACCGCCACCGGATAGCCGATCGCGCCGGCCGCGCGCACGGCGTCGAGCGGGGTGGCGGCCGCGCGCGTGGGCACCACCGGGATGCCGTAGGCGGCCAGGATCGCCTTGGTGTCGGCGTCGGCCAGCAGGTAGTCGCCCTTGCCCAGCGCCGCGCGCACCAGGCCGCGCGCGCGTTCGCGATCGGGCTCGCCGTCGCCGACCGAGGCCGGGACTTCCATCAAGAGGTGCTGGGCATGGCGGTAGTTGACGATCTGGAGGAAGCCGTTGACGGCGTCCTCGGGCGTGCGGTAGGAGGGCATGCCGGCCTCGGACGCGATGGTGCGCGCTTCCACCACCGACTGCCCGCCCAGCCAGCAGGCCAGCACGTTGCGCGACGAGCCCTTGGCCAGCGGCGCCACGGCGCGCGCCACGTCGGCCGGGTCGACCACGGCGTTCGGCGCATGGATCACCAGCACGGCGTTTACCTGGGCGTCGTGCAGCAGCACGTCGACCACGTCGCGGTAGCGCTCCGGCGGCGCGTCGCCGCGCAGGTTCAGCGGCCCGCTGCCGCGCCATTCGGGCACCAGCTCGCGCAGCCGCGCCACCGTCTCGGCGCCCGGCGCCGCCGCATGGCCGCCGCCGTACTGCAGCGCGTCCAGCGCCAGCACCACCGGTCCCGCGCCGTTGCACAGGATCGCCAGCCCCTCGCCGTACAAGGGCTTGGCGCGCGCCAGCGTCTCGACCGCCGCGAACAGCTGCTCGGTGGTGTACACGCGCAGCATGCCGGCGCGGCGGATGGCGGCGTCGTAGACGTCGTCGGGCCGGGCCAGCACGCCCGACAGGCAGGCGCCGACCGACGCTTCCTCCAGCGAGCGGCCGGCCTTGAGGATCAGCGTGGGCTTGCTGCGCGCCGCCGCGCGCGCCGCCGACATGAACTTGCGTGCGTAGCGCAGGGTCTCGACGTGCAGCATGATGGCGCTGGTGCCGGGGTCGCTGGCCAGGTAGTCGAGCACGTCGCCGAAGTCGACGTCGGCCGATTCGCCCAGCGAGACGAAGCTGGAAAAGCCGATGCCGCGCATGCGCGCCCAGTCGAGCACCCCGCCCATCAGGGCGCCGGACTCGGACACGAAGGCGATGCGTCCGGCCTGCGTGGCGCCGGCGATGCTGGCGTTCAGGCCGATGCCGGGGGCCAGCAGGCCCGAGCTGTTCGGACCCAGGATGCGCAGCAGGTAGGGGTTGGCCGCGTCCAGCGTGGCCTGCTTCAGGCTGCGCCCGCGCGCGTCGCGCGCCGTCGCCAGCCCGCTGCTCATCACGATCGCGGCGCGCGTGCCCATCTCGCCGAGCGTGCGCACGATGGCCGGGATGGTGGCCGGCGGCGTGCAGATCACGGCCAGCTCCGGCGCCTGCGGCAAGTCGCCCACATGGCGCCACACCTGCAGGCCGTCGAGTTCGTCGTACTTGGGATTGACCGGGTACAGCGTGCCCTTGAAGCCGCCGGCGCGCAGGTTGTGCAGCACCGTGGCGCCGACGCTGCCGGGACGCTGCGAGGCGCCGACCAGCGCCACCGACTTGGGGGCGAACAGTTGTCGAAGGTTACGTACGCTCATGGACTCTCCGGCGCGGTCCCCACCCTGCCCCGCCGCGCGCGCCAGCCGTGCAGGGCGGACGCGCGCTTTTGGCTACACTTGAGCCAGGGCATCGAGGACCAATCAATACATGAGCGACAGCATAGCGCATCGGGACGCGCAACCGAAGACGGACGGATCCAAAAAGGTCATCTACGCGGCCATCGTCGCCAATCTCGGCATCGCCGCCGCCAAGTTCGTCGTGGCCGCCATCACCGGCAGCGCGGCCATGCTGGCGGAGGGCATCCACTCGGCGGTCGACACCGGCAACGAGCTGTTGCTGCTGGTCGGCGAGCGCGCGGCCGCCAGGCCGCCCGACAAGCGCCACCCCTTCGGCTACGGCAAGGCGCTGTACTTCTGGGCGCTGATCGTCGCCATGTCCGTGTTCGCGCTGGGCGGCGGCCTGTCGATCCACCACGGCATCGTCGCCCTGCGCCATCCCGAGCCCTTGCAGGACCCGCTGTGGAACTACGTCGTGCTGGGCGTCTCGGCGTTGTTCGAGGGCTACAGCTGGAACGTCTCGCGGCAGGAACTGAATCGCCGGCGCAAGCCCGGCACGTCCTTGTGGCAGACCATGCGCGCCAGCAAGGACGCTTCCGTGTTCACGGTGTTCATCGAGGACTCCGCCGCGCTGATCGGCCTGGCCATCGCGGGCCTGGGCATCTTCCTCGGCCACCTGTTCGACAACCCGTATTTCGACCCGGCGGCCTCGGTGCTGGTGGGGCTGCTGCTGGTGGGCGCCGCGTTCACGCTGGCGCGCGAGACCGGCGGCCTGCTGGTGGGAGAAAGCATCGGCGCCGACGCCACGGCACGCCTGCGCAAGATCTTCGAGGACGATCCGGACGTGCTCGAGGTCGGGCGGGTGCTGACCATGCAGCTGGGCCCGGACGAGGCGCTGCTGGCGGCGACGGTGCGGTTCCGGCCCGAGTTGCGCATCGGCGCGGTCGAGGCCGCGATCGACCGGCTGGAACAGGCGGTGGCGGCGGCCTATCCGTCGATCCGGCACATCTACTTCGAATCGGGAGCGATCAGGTCGGCGAGCGCCTGAGCGGCCGCCCCGGGCGCTTCGGGAAGCAACGATCATCGCCGCGGCCACATGCCACCGCATGCGGTCGGTCGCGGCGTCGCCGGCCGTCGGCGCCAGCGACCATCAGTGCAGAAAAAACATTGCATTATAGACACATTGATTGGTAGGATGACGTCGGCGCTTCAGTCCCTGCGCGCCAGCGGCGCACCGGCCGCAACCCCAACCCGACCGCGCCCGCCCAGGCGGTCCCCGACTATTTTTCAGGAAACTACCATGAGCCGTCCAAGACTGTCGTCCCGCCTGGCCGCGCGCTGCGCGCTGGCGCTCCTGAGCGCCGCGCCCGCCGTCTCGCATGCCTGCAGCGTCGAACCCTACACCGGGGAAATATGCACCACTGTGACGTCATGGTGTCCGCGCGGCTATCTCCCTGCCGACGGACGCGTGCTGCAGGCATCGCAGTACCAGACCCTGTTCGGCCTGCTGGGCAAGACGTACGGCGGCGACGGCGTCAGCACCTTCGCCCTTCCGGACCTGCGCGGCCGCGCCCCGGTCGGCAGCGGCCAGCCGGCCGACATGCAGCTGGCCGTCGCCCCGGGCCAGGCCGTCGGCCAGCAGCAGCTGGTCCTGAACACGACACAGATCCCGCTGGTGCCCCATGGGCACGCGGCGACCTTCGCCGGCACGCCGGGCGCGCCCGTGCTCAACGCCACGCCGGGCACCCTGGAAGTGACCGCGGCGCTTCCCCTCGGGACCTCGGCCGACGGCGGCCCCGTCCCGCCCGCCAGCGGCAAGGCCTACCTGACGACCATCAGCGCCACCAGCGGCCCCACCAAGGCCACTTTCTCGGGACCGTACTCCACGATCCAGCCCGCCACGATCGCCAACACCGCCAGGATGCGTGTCACGACGACCGGCGCCGCGGGCACGCCCGACGTCACGGCCACCGTGGATGTCCCGGTCAGCGGCACCGTTACCGTCGCGCCGAGCCAGGTGAGCTTCCAGGGCATGCCGCTGATGACCCAATCGCCGGCCCTGGGGCTGAACATGTGCATCGCCATCTCCGGCGTCTGGCCGCCACAGCAATGACGCGTCCGTGAAGACTGTCCCGATTGCAACCCACCGATACCGAGCAAGCATGAACAAGACCAGCTACCCGAAACGTCCATCGCGCCTCCTCGCCGGCTGTGCGCTGGCACTGGCCTGCGCCCTCCCCACGATGGCCCAGGCCTGCAGCACCGACCCCATCATCGGCAGCGTCTGCGCCTATTCGTTCAACTGGTGCCCGCCGGGCTACCTGCGCGCCGACGGCAGCCTCGTGAGCAACAGGCAGTACATCGCACTGTTTAGCCTCATCGGCTACAAGTACGGCGGCGACCAGTCCACGACGTTCGCGCTGCCCGACCTGCGCGGCCGCATGACGGTCGGCACCGGCACCAGCCCCAGCCCGGCGGCGCCGGCTCCCGTCGCCATCGCGCAAAAGGTCGGCCAGCAGCAGGTCACGCTGAACGCGGCGCAGGTGCCGATTCCCACCCACATCCACCAGGCCACGTTCACGCCGGCCACGTCCCCGACCCAGGTCAAGTTCCCCGCCACGCCGGACAGCCTCGGCGTGCAGGCCGCCCTGCCCCTCGGCACCACGCTCGATGGCGCCCCCGTTCCCGCACTGAACGGCACGATCAACCTGGCGGCGCTGGCCGCCAAGACCAGCACCGGCGCCGCGATGACCATCAAGGGGCCCTACACGACGACGCAACCAGCGACTACCGCGGCCACCCTGCAGGCCAAGATGACGGTCGACGGCGCGGCCGCCACGCCGGCCGTCTCGACGACGGTCACCGCCCTGACCGGCGGCACCGTCACCATCGGCCCGAATGCGCCGCAGTCGGCCAGCGCGCCGGTCAACACGCAGTCGCCCGGCCTCGGCACCACGATGTGCATCGCCTACAACGGCAACTACCCGCCCAGGCCCTAGGCGAGTGCGGACACACCGACGTCATCCACGATTCCAGGAATCCACAACGATATGAGCCACTTCCAACGCCCATCCCGCTTCGCCGCCGCCTGCACGCTGGCCCTGCTGGGCGCCCTCCCGGGCATGGCACAAGCGTGCGACATCGAGCCCACCATCGGCGATGTCTGCACCTTCGCATTCGACTGGTGTCCCGACGGCTTCGTGCCGGCCGACGGACGCCTGCTGCCGATCAACGGGTACCAGGCCCTGTTCTCCCTCACCGGCTTCCTCTACGGCGGCGACAACCGCACCACGTTCGGCGTTCCGGACCTGCGCGGCCGTAGCGCGATCGGCCTGGGCCAGGGACCAAACATGGCCGGCATCCTCTTGAACATGCCGGCGGGCCAGCAGCAGACCACGCTGACCAACCTGCAGGTGCCGCTCCCGGCGCACTCCCACCCGGCATTGTTCACCCCGAAGACGGGATCGGTGTCGATCACCTTCCCGGCCACGCCGAGCAGCCTGGAAATCACCGCGGCGCTGCCGCTGGCCCTGCAGGCCGCCGGCGGCGCCACCCCGCCCGCGACCGGCAACGCCTACCTGACGACCGTGGGCGCGTCGACCGGCAGCGCGCCGGTGACGCTCACCGGACCGTACTCGACGACGGTTCCGGGCGCCACCTCCGCCACCATCCCCGCCAGGATGGGAAAACAGGGCATGGCCGGCACGCCCGCCGTGCCGGGCACCGGCAGCTTCGTGACCGGTGCCACCGTCTCGTTGGACAGCAACCCCACCGTGGTCGCGACCGCACCCGTGGTGACCCGGGGTCCGGCACTCGGGATGACGATGTGCATCGTCACGCGGGGACTTTATCCCGACCGTCCTTGAACCGGGCGACGGCGTGGATGCCTGGGCGTCCATGCCGTGCTAGAATCGCCGCGTGAACACCTTGATCCGTTCCTTGCTCGTCTGGCTGCTGGTGCTGGCCTTGCCCGTCCAGGGCCTGGCCGCCGCCGGCATGCTGACGTGCGCGGCGCGCCACGCCCAGGCGTCGGCGCCCTACGACGCGCAGCCGGAAACGGCGTCGCGAACGACCGCCTCCGGGCACGATCATGCGGCGATGCTGCGCGCGGCGGGCGGCGCCACGGCCATGGCCGACCACGGCGACGCGCCTCCCGACGCACGCGCCGGCGGCCACGGCAACGGTGGCGCTCATCAAGGTGGCGAGCACCATGGCGGCGGCTCCTGCGCCTCCTGCTGCATCGGCGCGGCGATGGCCCCGTCGGCGCAGCCGCCACGCCTGGCCCTGGGCGTCCCCACCTTCTTCGCGGTGCCCTTCCGCGCCGGCCACGTGCCGGACGTCGATCCGTCCCTGCCCGACCGTCCTCCCCGCGCCCTCCTCGCCTGACCCGGCGGCGTGCCGCGCCGCGGTCCCGCGACCGCGGCCGTGCACGCCCCGGCACGCTCCGTGGCCGCCGCCCTCCGCAGGGCGGCGGCCGTGACGCTTCGTCGAACGAGGATTCCATGACTACGAACATCGTCGCCGCGCACGCATGCGCGGCATTGCTGGCCTGTGCGGCCAGCGCATCCGCCGGGGCGCAGGACACTGCGCCCCGCGCGGCCGATCCGGCGGCCCCCGTGCCGCCCAGCGTGTATCGCCCGGCGCTGGACTACCGCCCCGAACCGCAACCCGCCGCGGGCGCCGACCGCGCCTGGAACGCGAGCAACGACACCGTCGCCGGCTACAACCCGATGACGCTGACCATGAAGTCGATGGGCGGCCACGCCGGCCACCCGATGCCGAAGGCCGACGGCGCCGATCCGCATGCCGGACACGCCGCGCCGGCACCGAACGCGCCCGCCGCCGGCCACGCCACCCACCCGCACGGAGACCACCGATGAGCCGCCGATCCACCCGGCCGCTGGCGGCGCTGGCCGCCGTGGCCCTGCTGGCCGGCTGCACGACGGTCGCCCCCGACGGCGGCTTCGGCGCCGTCGCCGACACCGCCGCCGCGCGCATCGGCGCCCGGCCGCAACTGGCGCGCGACGATGCCGCCGCGCGCGCCATCGCGGACACCGTGCGTACCGAGCTGGGACGCCCGCTCGACATGGACGCCGCCGTGCGCATCGCCCTCGTCAACCATCCCGGCCTGCAGGCCACGTACTGGGACGTCGGCATCGCCCAGGCCGACCTGGCCCAGGCCTCGCGCCTGCACAACCCGGCCATCGGCTTCAAGCGCGTCTCCGGCCAGGGCGACGTCGAGATCGAGCGCAGCCTGACCTTCGACCTGGTCGGCCTCCTGACCCTGCCGCTGGCCGCGCGCATGGAAGCGCAGCGCTACGAGGCCGTGCGGCGCGACGTCGGCGCGGCGATCGAGCGCCATGCGCTGGCCGTGCGCCTGGCCTGGATCGACGCCGTCGCGGCGCGCCAGGACCTCGACTACGCGCGCCGGGTGAACGCCGCCGCCGAGGCCGGCGCCGACCTGGCCGGCCGCATGGCCCGCGCCGGCAACCTCGCGAAACTGGACCTCGCGCGCGAGCAGGTCTTCCATGCGGAGTCCGCCGCCGCCCTGGCGCGCGCCGACCGCCAGGCCATGGCCGCGCGCGAAACACTCGCGCGCCTGCTCGGGGTGTGGGGCGCCGACACGCAATTCACGCTGCCGGAACACCTGCCCGACCTGCCGGCGGCGCCGGCCGAACTGGTCGACGTGGAGCGTATCGCGCTGGCGCAGCGCCTCGACGTGCAGGCCGCCCGGGCCGATGCGCTGGCCACCGCGCGCAGCCTGGGCCTGTCCCGCACGACGCGCTTCGTGAACGCGCTCGAACTGGGCTACGCGGGCAAGTCGGAAACCGGCGCGCCCTCGGCGCGCGGCTACGAGCTGTCGCTGGAAATCCCGCTGTTCGACTGGGGCGATGCGCGCGTCGCCCGCGCCGAGGCCACCTACATGCAGGCCGTGCAGCGCGTCGCCGAGGCCGCCGTCACGGCGCGCAGCGAGGCGCGCGCGTCCTATCTCGCTTACCGCAACGCCTACGACGTGGCCAGGCACTACCGCGACACGGTGATCCCGCTGCGCAAGCAGATCTCGCGCGAAGTCCTGCTGCGCTACAACGGCATGCTGGCCAGCACCCACGAGCTGCTGGCGGACGCCCGCGAGCAGGCCGCCGCCGTGAATGCCGCCATCGCGGCGCAACGGGATTTCTGGACCGCCCACGCCGAGCTCGAAGCGGCGCTCGGCCGGCAGGTCCCCCGGAACACCCACAAGGAACACGCAGAATGACATCCCGTAGACACTTCATCGGCGGCGCCGCCGCCTTCACCTCCTTCGTGGGCGCCGCCATGGTCGGCAAGGCCGGCCAGGCCGCCGTCCCGGAAGCCCCGCAGCAGGAATCTTCCGCCACCGTCCCGCCGCCGCCGCCGCCCAACGGCCGCCCCTACAACCCGGTGGTCACGCTGAATGGCTGGAGCCTGCCCTGGCGCATGAACAACGGCGTCAAGGAATTCCACCTGGTGGCCGAGCCGGTGGTGCGCGAGATCGCGCCCGGCATGAAGGCGAACCTGTGGGGCTACAACGGCCAGAGC
>DAMAFT010000085.1:0-10581 GCA_031995805.1 Massilia sp. | reverse complement strand
GCTGGGTCGGCACCATGCCGCGCGCGCCGCGCACCAGCAGCGGGTCGCCGGTCAGTTCGCGCAGCTTGCGCAGCGAGGCCGAGATCGAGGGCTGCGGCTGGTTCAGCTTGAGGGCCACGCGCGAGACGTTCTTTTCCACCAGCAGCAGGTAGAGGATGCGGATCAAGTGCAGGTCGAGGTGCTGGGGAAGGCTGGACATGTGCGGGCGCGTGGGTGGAGGTATATCCTTGTCGTTATGTCGAATATACGTCATATTTCATGTCGTATGAATCGGAACCAGCGTATCTTCTGTTCAACCACGTCTAAAGGATGCGCATGGAGCTGCTTGGATACTACGTCCCGTATGGCCTCGAGTGGATGAACCTGCTGGTACGCTGGCTGCACGTCATCACGGGCATCGCCTGGATCGGCGCATCGTTCTACTTCGTCTGGCTGGACAATTCGCTGCGCCCGCCGGCGCCCGGCTCCGACCTCGCGCAAAAGGGCGTGGCCGGCGAGCTGTGGGCCGTGCACGGGGGCGGCTTCTACAATCCGCAAAAATACATGGTGGCGCCCGCCAGCCTGCCGAAGGAACTGCACTGGTTCAAGTGGGAAGCGTATTCGACCTGGCTGTCGGGCTTCGCGCTGCTCACCATCGTCTACTATTTCAATGCGCAGGCGATGATGATCGACCGCAGCGTGGCCGACCTGTCGTCCTGGCAGGCCATCGGCATTGGCCTGGCCAGCCTGGTCGCGGGCTGCGTCGTCTACGACCTGCTGTGCCGTTCCCCGCTGGGCAGGCACGACCTCGCGTTCGGCGCCGTCGTCTGGCTGCTGCTGGTCGCGGCGGCCTGGGCGCTCACGCATTTCCTCAGCGGGCGCGCGGCCTACATCCACGTGGGCGCGATGATCGGCACCATCATGGTCGCCAACGTGGCGATGGTCATCATCCCCGGCCAGCGCAAGGTGGTCGACACGATGATCGCGGGCGGCAAGCCGGACCCCATCCACGGCATCCGCGGCAAGCAGCGCAGCGTGCACAACAACTACTTCACGCTGCCGGTGCT
The DNA here is from genome assembly GCA_031995805.1 of Massilia sp. Lineage (GTDB taxonomy): Bacteria > Pseudomonadota > Gammaproteobacteria > Burkholderiales > Burkholderiaceae_D > Telluria. Next base: position 9,535 of record DAMAFT010000085.1, on the reverse strand, counting down.
GTTCATCATGATCAGCAACCACTTCGCGATGACCTACCGCCACGAGCACGCCTGGGCCGTGCTGGCCGCGATCATGCTGGCGGGCGTCTTCATCCGCCACTTCTTCAACCTGCGCCACAAGGGCCGCACCGCATGGCAGTACCCGGCGATCGGCGTAGTGATCCTGCTCGGGACGATGGTCGCGCTGCTGCCGGCGCCGCCGGGAATCGCCGGCAATGCGACGGGCAATGCCGCCAGGGCCGACGGGGCCGCGCAATTCGCGCAGGTGCGCGGCATCCTCCAGCAGCGCTGCGTGTCCTGCCATGCGGCGCACCCGACCCAGCCCGGCTTCGCCTCGGCGCCGGCCGGCGTGGCGCTGGACGACGTCCACGGCATCGCGCAGAACGCCGCGCGCATCTACCAGCAGGCGGTGCAGCTGAAGGCGATGCCGCTGGCGAACATGACCAATATGACGGACGACGAACGGGCCCGGGTCGCGGCCTGGTTCGAGTCCGGCGCAAGAACGGAGTGAACCCATGGAAGACCGACAGGATGCGCTGCTGCGCTGGATCGACGCCCACTTCGACGAGGAAGTCGCCTTCCTGCAGCAGGTGATCCGCGTCCCGACCGACACCCCGCCGGGCGACAATGCGCCGCATGCGCAGCGGGTGGCGGAACTGCTGGCCGGTTACGGCTGGACGGCCGAGCAACACCCGGTGCCGCAGGAGCAGGTACGCGCCTACGGCATGCAGAGCATCGTCAACCTGGTCGTGCGCCGCCCCTACGGCGGCGGCGGTCCGACGGTGGCGCTGAACGCCCACGGCGACGTGGTGCCGCCGGGCGAGGGCTGGACCCGGCCGCCCTACGGCGGCGTGGTCGCGGACGGCTACATCTACGGCCGCGCGGCCGCGGTGTCCAAGAGCGACTTCGCCACCTACGTGTTCGCGGCGCGCGCGCTGGAAGCGCTGGGCGTGCCGCTGCGCGGCGCATTGGAACTGCACTTCACCTACGACGAGGAATTCGGCGGCCTGCTGGGTCCCGGCTGGCTGCTGGAGCAGGGCATCGTCAAGCCCGACTTCGCGATCGCCGCCGGCTTCGCCTACGACATCGTCACCGCCCACAACGCCTGCCTGCAGCTGGAGATCACCGTGCACGGCAAGGCCGGCCACGGCGCGATGCCGGAGACGGCCGTCGACGCGCTGCAGGCGGCGACGAAGATACTGAACGCGATCTACGGCCAGCTGCCGGCACTCAAGAAGATCAAGTCGGGCGTGCCCGGCATCGATTCGCCGACCATGCTGGTGGGCCGCATCGACGGCGGCACCAATACCAACGTCGTGCCGGGCAAGGTGGTCATGAAGATGGACCGGCGCATGATCCCGGAAGAAGACCCGGCCGCGGTCGAGGCGCAGGTGCGCGCGCTGGTCGAGGACGCGGTGCGCGGCCTGCCCGGCATCCGCCTCGAGATCCGGCGCCTGCTGCTGTCGCAGGCGCTGCGTCCGCTGCCGGGCTCCGACCGGCTGGTGGCCAGCCTGCAGCGCAACGGCCGGGCAGTGCTGGGCGAAGTCCCGCAGGCCAGGGGCACGCCGCTGTACGCGGATGCGCGCCTGTACGGCGAACATGGCATCCCCGCCGTGCTGTACGGCGCCGGACCGCGCACGGTGCCCGAGTCGAACGCCAAGAAGGCCGACGAGCGGCTGCTGCTGGACGACCTGCGCAAGGCCACCAAGGTGGTGGCGCTGACGTTGCTGGACTTCCTGGCGGCCTGATTATTCTTTCTGCGCGTCCTGCGCGCCGGCGCCGCTGCGCGGCAGGATCGCGAACTGCGGCGCGCCGCTGTAGTCGGGCTTGACGCTGCGCCCCATGAAGCGTTCCCAGGCCTTGCGCCCCGGTTCGCCCAGGGCATCGGCCGCATAGGCCAGCGCCGGCTGCATGTTCGAGGGGAAGCCCACCGCCGATTCCGAATAGCCGCTCATCTCGCCGGGCCGCAGCTTGAGCGCGGCCGCCATTTCCGCGCCCGCGCACGGCAGGGCCAGGAAGGACGGTTCGTGGCTGGCCGCATAGGCCTCGGCCATGCCCGCCATGAACGCGCCTTCCGCGCCGCGCCGCACGGTGAGCGTGTAGGCGGCGCCGTCGATCCAGCAGGCGCCGGGATCGAGCATGCGCGCGACCGGGAAGCGCGCCTTCCAGGCCAGCAGCCGGCCGGCCTCCGTGAAGCCGAGGTCCGCCAGGTGGCCGATGGCGGACGTGAAGAAATCGTCCTGCCAGGGCGCCAGCGCGGTGGCGTCCTTGTACGACAGCGCATAGCCGTTGACGACGACGTGCAGGCGGTTGGCGGCCGGGTTGTCGGTATAGGTCTTGTTGTACCAGTCCAGGTTGTTGCCGACGATGGCGACGAACTGGCGCTTCATGCGGTGCGCGTCGGGCGCGATGTAGGCCGCCTCGCCCAGCGTGCGCAGGGCCCAGGCCTGGCCGCGCACCTGCTCGCCGTGCATCAATCCCTTGGCGGCGCCGCGGTAGTTGGGATTCAGGGCGAACACGTTGTAGCTGGCCCAGAACAGCAGCTCGTCGAGGTAGTACTGGTCGCCGGTGAGCAGGTAGGGCAGGTAGGCGAAGTTCGGCTGGTGCGCGATGTCGGGCGAGAACGGATTGTCGCAGGCGCCCGGCGCGGCGCAGGCCGGGAAGGCTTGCGACTTGCCCGTGGCCGGGTCGATGGTGTCGCCGGGATGGCCCATCAGCGTCATGTATGGATAGTCGGCGATGGCGACCGGGTTCCCGGTGCGGCGGTCGCGGTAGTGGATCGGCCAGCTGCCCGCCAGGTCGCCGGTGCCCAGCGTGACTTCGGCGGCGCGCGGGTCCATGCTCAGCAGGTACAGCGCGGCCCAGGCGGGCAGCAGGCCGATGTCCACGCGCCCGCCCGTGGTCGGCATGTAGGCCAGCGCCAGGCCCAGGCCCATCGGCTCGGCCGCGGCCTCGGTCCAGCGCGCCTTCATGTCGGCCAGCACGCCCTCGGCCGCGGGGAAGGACTGGTCGTAGTTCGGCAGCGCGCGCGAGGCGATCAGGTAGGGCGTGTCGTGGCGCAGGTGCACGGCCGGCGCTTTCCCCCACCAGAACACCTTGCGCCAGCGCGCATGGTGCACGTGCACCAGGCCCGGCTTCGCGTACACCTCGCGGCCGCCCACGTCGACCGCGGCGTCGTAGGTGAAGTTGCGCGGCCCCGGTTCCCAGGCCCAGTCGTTCTCGACGGTGACGTCGACGCGGGCGCGCTGCGCCTGCGGATACCAGCGCACCGCGAAGCGCGCGGCCAGGTGCGGGTGGGGCGCGCCGGCGGCGTCGACCAGCGGCGCCGTCACCAGCCACTCGTTGGCCAGCGGCCCGGCCAGCCAGGCCTGCGCGCCCTTGGCGGCCAGCAGGCGCGCGGCCGAGGCGCGCCACTCGCGGCCGTCCAGGCGCACGCGCAGGTCGGCCTGGAAGCCCTGCGCCAGCAGGTCGGCGGGCGTCGCCGCCGGGCCCGCGTCCGCGGGCGCCGCCGGCTTGCCGTCGTCCTTCGCCAGCGCCAGCATCAGCGACTGGTGCGCGGCCAGCTTCGGCACGATGGCCGAGACGACCGCATGGCGCAGCGACCCGTCCGCATGGTGCGCCTTGGCGTCCACCTGCACCGGCAGCAGGGTGCCGTCGGCGAGCCGGCCGACCAGCCGGTCCTGCGGGCCCACGTCGCCCGGCGCGAACACCTGGCCGAAGGTCACGGGCACTGCGTCCTGTCCGGCGGCGTCCTGGCTTTCCACGAAGACGCCGGTGATGCCGCCCTCGATCCTGCGGACGACGGCGGCCTGCTCGCCGTAGCGCGCCACCAGCACCTTGCGCGCATCCAGCGCGCCGCCGGCGGGCAGGCCGACGAAGCCGGGCTTGTCCTGGGCGGGCAAGGCAGCGGATGCCGCGGCCAGGACGGCGAACAGCAGGGAGGGGAGGAAGGAGCGGAAGATCATGGCGCGGCAGGCTGGACGAAAGCGCCAGCATACCGCGCCGCACGGGAAGGGTGCGCGAGGATTACTTGAGCGTGCGCTCGAACAGCTGGAAGATGCGGCGGTACTCGTCGTACCAGCTTTCCGGCTGCACGAAGGAGTGGCGCTCGAGCGGATAGCCGGCCAGTTCCCAGTTGTCCTTCTTCAGCTCGATCAGGCGCTGGGCCATGCGCACCGAGTCCTGGTAGAACACGTTGTCGTCGACCATGCCGTGCGCGATCAGGAGGTGGCCCTTGAGGTTCTGGGCGTACTCGATCGGCGACGAGATCTTGTAGGCTTCCGGATCGAGTTCCGGCGTGTTCAGGATGTTGGCCGTGTACTCGTGGTTGTAGGTGGTCCAGTCGGTCACCGGGCGCAGCGCGGCGCCGGCCTTGAAGGTGTCCGGCGCGCGCATCAGGGCCATGAAGGTCATGAAGCCGCCGTAGCTGCCGCCATAGATGCCGACGTTGGCGGCGTCGCCCTGGTGCTGGTTCACCATGTACTTGACGCCGTCGACGTAGTCTTCCAGTTCCGGATGGCCCATCTGGCGGTAGATCGCGGTGCGCCACTTGCTGCCGTAGCCTTTCGAGGCGCGGAAGTCCATGTCCAGCACCACGTAGCCGTTCTGCACCAGCAGGTTATGGAACATCTGCTCGCGGAAGTAGTTCGGATAGCGCTTGCTCACGTTCTGCAGGTAGCCGGCGCCGTGCACGAACATCACGACCGGATACTTCTTGCCCGGCTCGAGCTGGGCCGGACGATACAGCTTGGCCCACACCGGATCGCCGCCGGCGCTGGAAGGCACGGCCACGTACTCTGGCTGGATCCACTCGCGCGCCTTGAAGTCCGGCGTGCGGGTGTCGGTGAGCTTGCTCGCTTCGCCGCCCGAGACCGGCACGGTCGCGATCTGGATCGGCGTGTAGCTGGACGACCAGTGCACCAGCAGCTTCTTCTCGTCCGGCGACAGGGCGAACTTCTCGACGCCATCGAGCTTCGTCACTTCGCGTACCTTGGTCGCACCATTCGCGCCGTTGGCGTCGACGGCGCAGACTTCGTAGTCGCCCGGGGTCTCGCGGTTGCACAGCATGTAGGCGGTGCTGCCGTCATAGGTCCAGCGCACGTCGCTGGCTTCCCATTTGCCCGTGGTCAGGGCGCGCGGGGCGGCGGCGGTGGCGCTGTCCTTGGTGTACAGGTGCGAGTAGCCGCTTTCCTCGGACAGGTACCACAGCGTGCGGTTGTCCGGCAGCCAGCCGAATTCGTTGTTGTCGTAGTTGACCCAGGCCTCGTCGCTCAGGCGGTGCGCCGGCACCAGGGCCGCGCGCGCGGTGTCGACGGTGGCGATCCAGCGGTCCTTGTTGTCGACCGAGCGGAACATGACGGCGGCGTTGGCGCCGTCCTGGCTCCAGACCACGGCTTCGCCGCGGAAGCCGATCATGGCCAGGCGGTTGCCCTTCAGGGCGGGCAGCTTGCGCTCGGCGCGCATGGCGGCCAGCGGGTCGACGGCGATGCCCGGCAGGGCGTCCAGCGCCAGGTCCTTGACCTCGCGCTTGACCAGGTCGACCAGCTTCAGGCCGTGGCCCTGCGGGCCGTTGCGGCCCACGCGGGTGCGCTCGTCCGAGGATTCCTCGTAGCCGCTCTCGGTCACGTAGCGCGGCATCTTGCCGACGCGGCCCTTGTCGCCGTCCTTCGGGCCGGTGACGACCAGCAGCCAGCGGCCGTCCGGCGACAACGCGCTGTTGACGATGGCAAGCTTGTCGCCCAGGTAGACCGGGCCGGGCGCACGGGTCGGATCGGCGCGGCGCAGTTCCTCGGCGTGGGCGCGCAGCGCCTCGCGTTCGTCCTTCTGGCGCTTGAGCGTGGCGATCAGGCGCAGCTGCATGTCGCGCAGCGCGTCGGCGTCCTGCGCGTTCGGGTCCTTGGCGGCGCGCACCACGGCTACCGGGGCGACGATGCGGTCGGCACGGTTCCAGGCATACCAGTCGTCGCCGGAGCGGAACTGGATGCTGCGGCCGTCGGCCGAGTACTGCGGCGTGAAGATCGCCACGCCGTTGCTGCGCGTGACCTGCACCAGCGCGCCGGTCTTGAGATCGCGCTCGAACAGGTCGCCGTTGCGGACCACGATGGCGCGCGTGCGTTCGCGGTTGTACAGCATGTCCGGGCTGTCGAGTTTTGCCAGGTCGGCATCCTTCACCTGCACGGCCTTGCCGGCGCGCGCGGCGTCGACGCCGAACGTGTCGCGCACCGGCGAACCGGTGCGCTTCTGCTTGTAGTACACCTGCTTGCCGTCCCAGTTCCACCACGCCGCTTCCACGGGCGTGCCGATCCAGTCGGGGTGGGCCATGGCCTGGTCGAGGGTGACGGGCGTGGCGGCGTGGGCCTGCAGGGCCAGCAGCGCGGCGAGGGATACGGCGGAAAAGGCAAGTGGTCGCGTCATCGGTCTGGTGGGTAATAAGGAACGGGAATGCTTGATTGCATGAAAATTGCAAAAAGGCATTCTAGCGCAGCCGATGATGCCGCTGGGGTGGGAATCGGCGAGAAAGCGGCCGGCGTGGCGGCCCTGCGTAATGACGGGGAAGGAGGGAGGCGCTGCTGCGGCGCACAAAAGACGACGCCCGGCGAATGCCGGGCGCGTGGAGATGGCACGAGCCCCGAAGGGCCGGGCCGGCGGGGCGCCGGCCTGGCGCTATCAGTTGTTCGCGGTGAACTGCTCGGTCGGGACGGTGACCGACGGGTTGCGCACGAACATCACGATGCGGGTGACGATGGCCAGGGCCGAGATGGCGACGGTAACGTATTCGACGGTAGTCATGATGGATATCCTTGTTCGCGTTGTTCGATTTACTTGGAAGCGTTGCGGTTCAGCTCGGTCGCCAGGGCGCCGCTGGCCGGCTGGGCGGCGTCGATGACGAACCAGCCGCCGTGGGCGGTGTACATCTCGATCGCGAAGTCGCGGATGGTAGCGAACGCTTCGGCAAACTGGTGGCGCAGTCCCTTGTCCTGCGCCTGGGTGATCGTTGCGGTGCTCATGGTCTTCTCCGGTAAGAAATCTGTCGTGTTGCGATGCAGTATAGGACGGGACGTATCATAAATAAACTTTTAGTTTGTGATGTATAGCATGTGTTTCGTGAATATTTCCTATAATGAAACTATTGCCTGTCCGTGGTCTGCTTATGCGCTGGACGAATATCTCTGCGGGCACAGGGTTCTGGCCCGGAACTTGCATATCCCACCAGCATGAAATCGCCCCCGAAGGTCCCGCGCACCTTGCGCATCGTCGTCATCAATGCCGTGCCCGCGTCCTGCGCCGGCGTGGAGGCGACGGCCGTCCAGGCGCAACGCAGCGCGGCGCTGCGCATCGGCCTGCTCGAATCCGGCTATGACATCGTCGCCTCGCTACCGGCCGATATCTTCCTGCCCGAGCGCATCGCCCAGATCCAGCCCGACATGATCATCATCGACAGCGAATCGGACGCGCGCGACGTGCTCGAGCACATCGTGATCGCCACCCGCGACGAGCCGCGTCCGATCGTGCTGTTCACCGACGACGAGGACACGGCGAACATGGACGCGGCGCTGGAAGCGGGCGTCTCGGCCTATATCGTGGACGGCCTGCAGGCCGAGCGCGTCAAGCCGGTGCTGGACGTGGCGCTGGCGCGCTTCCGGCGCGAACGGCGCCTGCTGGACGCGCTGTCGGACACGCGCCGCCAGCTGGCCGAGCGCAAGCTGGTCGAGCGCGCCAAGGGGATCCTGATGGCCAAGGGCGGCCTGAGCGAGGAGCAGGCCTACCGGAAGCTGCGCGGGATGGCGATGGACAAAAAGCTCAGGCTGGCGGAGGTGGCGCAGCGGGTCCTCGACGTCGAGGACCTGCTGGGCTGAAGACGAGTTATCGATCACGAAAAGGCAAAGACTATGTCAGGCGCATTCCTCACCGGCTCCGACCGCCCCGAAAAAGGCACGATCCGCGTCGGCTTCATGCCGCTGGCCGATTGCGCGTCGCTGGTGATGGCATCGGTGCTGGGCCTGGACGAGAAGCACGGCATCAAGCTCGAACTGCAGCGCCAGCATTCTTGGTCGGGCATGCGCGACCGCCTGCTGGCCGGGGAACTCGACGCGGCGCATGCGCTGTACGGCATGCTGTACGGCGTCGAGAACGGCATCGGCGGCCCGGCCGCGCGCATGGCCGTGCTGATGAACCTGTCGCGCAACGGCCAGGCGATCACGCTGTCGCGCGCGCTCGCCGCCCAGGGCGCGACCGACCTCGCGTCCCTGGCGGCGCTGCTGCGCAAGGGCACGCGCCGCCATACCTTCGCCCATACCTTCCCGACCGGGAACCACGCGATGTTCCTGTATTACTGGCTGGCGGCCGGCGGCATCGACCCGCTGCGCGACGTGCGCGTGGCCACCGTGCCGCCCAGCCAGATGGCGGCCAACCTGGCGGCCGGCCACATGGACGGCTTCTGCGCCGGCGAGCCGTGGAGCATGCGCGCCGTGCTGGACGGCAGCGGCTTCACGGCCGCGACCAGCCAGGACATCTGGCCCGACCATCCCGGCAAGGCGCTCGGCGCCACCGCCGCCTTCGTCGACGCCAACCCGCACGCCTGCCGCTCGCTGGTCGCCGCCGTGCTGGAAGCGGGCCGCTGGATCGACGAGTCGCCGGCCCACCGCGACACGGCCGCCGAGGTGCTGGCCAGCCCGGCCTACGTGAACGCCGAGCGCCAGGCGATCGCCGCGCGCCTGCACGGCGACTACGACAACGGCCTCGGCAAGCGCTGGACCGACCCCGACCCGCTGCAATTCCATGCCGGCGGCGAAGCCAACTTCCCGTGGCTGTCGGACGGCATGTGGTTCATGACCCAGCACCGGCGCTGGGGCCTGCTGCGCGACGACGTCGACTACGCGGCGGTGGCCGCGCGCGTCAACCGCGTCGGCCTGTACCGCGAGGCGGCGCTGGTGGCCGGCGTGCCGGCGCCGTCCGGCCCGATGCGCACGTCGATGCTCATGGACGGCAAGGTCTGGACCGGCAAGGATCCCGACGCCTACATCGCGTCGTTCCCGATCTCGCGGCCGGCGCTGGCCGGCGCGTGACGGGGGCATGCGTGGTGCGGGCACGCGGATGGCGCGCCCCGTTTTCGCGCATGGTGCACTGCAATGAGGCGCAGGCCGCGAACGCGCACCGCCGCTCCCGGGGCGGCGGTGCATGGCACGGCTCTTGCAAATACCCCGGTCGAGGATCAACGGCGATCCCTTCATGAAATACAGGTGCCAACCCAACGGCGGGTTGGCGACAAGGACAACGGCGTCCGCTGCACCCGCCCGCGCATGCACCCGCATGCCGCCGCGCGGCCAGGCAGCGGACGCCTTTTCATTTTTAAAAGGGAACCAAGATGGCCGGCAAAGCGAACAGCATCAAGCTTCTATCCTTCGATACGCCGCAGATGCGCGCGTTCCACCTGACCTGGGTGGCCTTCTTCGTCTGCTTCTTCGCCTGGTTCGCCTGCGCACCGCTGATGCCGGTCATCAAGGGCGAATTCCACCTGTCGGTAGCGCAGATCGCC
>DAMAFT010000084.1:0-10601 GCA_031995805.1 Massilia sp. | reverse complement strand
CGCCCTCCTTCTGGGCAAGCTGTTGCCGCGCGCGCAGGATCCCTGGCGTTTCGTCGATGCCGCCAATCCGGTGCGCGACAAGGACGGCAACCTGCGCGGCGTGCTCGCCATCCACCTCAGCTGGGGATGGGCGCGCACCCTTGCGCGCGAGCTGCTGACGCCGGCGCTGCGCGAATACGGCGCCGAGATCGTCGTCGTGCGCAGCGACGGCATGGTCCTGCTCGGTCCCGACGATATCCTGGAACGGCACATCGCCACGGAAAGCCTGCGCCTGGCCGGGCAGGGCGACACCGGCGCCGTCAGGGAACGCTGGCCCGACGGCCGCACTTACGTGACCGGCTACAGCCGGACCGGCGGCCGCGCCGATGGCCACGCGCTGCGCTGGACCGTGCTGGTACGCCAGACCGAAACGGCGGCGATGGCGTCGGCGCATGCGTTCGAGCGCCGCGCGATGTGGCTGAGCGTGGCGCTGGCGACGGCCCTCGCGGCCGCGGCGGCGCTGCTTGCGCGGCGCCTGGCGCGGCCGCTCAAGCGGCTCAGCGGCGCGATCGAAGACGTCGCGCACGATCCGGCCAGGGCAGTGCCCGAAGCGATTCCCGGCGTCGGCGGCTTCCACGAGGCGCGCGTGCTGTCCGAGGCGCTGCGCGCGCTGCTGGGCAGCGAGCGCCGGCATCGCGAAGCGCTGGAACGGATGAACGCCCAACTCGAGGACACCGTGTCGATGCGCACGGCCGAGCTGCAGAAACTGCTGATGCACGACATGCTGACCGGCTTGCCGAACCGCCGCGCGCTGATGCAGGCGCTGCCCGAGGCGATGGCGCGCGCGCACAGGCTGGACCGGCCGTGCGCCGTGCTGTTCCTGGACATGGATGGCTTCAAGGCGGTCAACGACACCTGCGGCCACGAGGAGGGTGACGAATTGCTGCGCCAGTTCGGCGCACGCATCCTGGAGAACATCCGCGAGACCGACACCGCCGCGCGCCTGGCCGGCGACGAATTCATCGTCGTGCTGGAACTGTTGAACGATGCCGACGAGGCGCAGGCCAAGGCGCATGCGCTGCTGGCCCGGCTGTGCCGGCCGTTCGACCTGCCAGGCGGCGCCGTGCGGGTGGGGGCCAGCATTGGCGTGGCGCTGTACCTGCCGCGCGAGGCCCAGGATGCGGCCGGCCTGCTGGCCAGGGCCGACCAGGCGATGTACGAGGCCAAGCGCAAGGGCAAGGGTTGCGTGGCCGTCTGTGCGGGCGCGCGGCAGCCGGCCATGCCGGGAGCGACGGCCCGCTGATCCGTCAGGGGCCTAGACGCCCCACAGCACGTCGCTGCGCTGGTCGCGCGCCGCGCGCAGCATTTCCAGCAGCGGATAGGCACGGGTCGAGAAACTCACCGTCTGGACCGGCTCGTGCTCGGCGTCTTCCACGTCGCCGTGGTGCGCCTTGACGTCTTCCTCGAGTTCGTCGGTGGCCTGGTGCCTGCGGCTTTCCTCGATCTCGGTTTCCAGCAGGTTGACTGCCTGGGTCGCTTCGTCCGCGGTGATCACGCCGCGCTCGCTGTCCTTGTGCAAAAGGTCGAGGATGCGTTTCGCGTGTTCCTGGTACATCAGGACGTTTGGATAGGCCTTGGATTTGAATGTGATCAGCATGGTTTTCCTGTTCAATCGTTAGTACTCGAACGATATCACGACTCGTCCGCAAAGGTGGGCGAGGCCTCGTTTTGCGGCGCGCGGCGTCATGTCAGCGCTCGCGGCGCAGCAGCCAGGCCAGCAACGGCGTGCCGAGTCCGACCGCCAGCGCCAGCGCGGCGCCGGCCAGGAAGGCACCGGACGCGCCGGTCGCGGGCGCCGCCAGCGCCGCCAGCAGCCAGCCAAGGGCGCCCCAGGACAGGCTGTTCACCAGCTCCAGCATATTACACAGGAAATTCTCCTTGCCGCGCGCCTTGAAGTCGCTGCGCGGCGCCGGTCGCCCGACCCACAGCACGATCAATGCCGCGCCCAGCACGGCGGCCACGGTCGTGAAGGCGACCAGCAGGCCGGCCTGCGGTGCTTGCAGCAGCAGCCAGGCCAGCGGCAGGGAAACCAGCAGCAGCGGTGGCATCGCGGCGGCGGCCAGTTTCGCCAGGCGGATCGTGCGCCGTGCGGCGGGAGAGGATGCCAGCAGGTCGGGCGCGTCCTCGGCCGAGATCACGATCCAGGCCAGGCTGGCGGCCAGGGAGCTGCACAGCATCGTCATCCCGGCGCCAATGGCCGCGCCGGCGGCGCGCGTGTCGCGCAGCACGAGGAAGGCCAGCGGCAGCAGGTAGACGAGTTGCAGCAGCACCTGCGAGATCAGGTGCGGGTCGCGTGCGATCAACCGCCATTCCTTGACCACGATGGTGTCGAACAGGCTGGCGCGCACGCGCAGCCGCGGCGGCGCGGCGCCTGCGGGCCTGGCCGTGCTGCGCGCCGCGCCGGCCGCCTGCTGCAGGCCGTGCACGAAGAAACGGTGGGTGCGCCCGACGGTCGCGGCGAACGCCAGCAGCGCCAGCACGGCGAGGCCCAGCAGCGGCAACGGCGCGCCGAGCGCGGCGCGGCCGGGCAGCCACAGGATGCCGTCGTGTCCCAGTAGCGGATGCTGCGCCAGGCCGGCCAGCAGGCGTTGCAGCGCTTCCTTGTCGGCATCGTGGCGCACCAGGTTGTACGACTGCATCAAGAGGAACAGGGCGGCGCCGGCGACGGCCGCCAGCACCTGCGCCAGCACGCGCGTGCGGCGCGCGCCGAGCAGGCGCACCAGCGCCAGCGTCAGCAGCATCCCGGCGCAGGCCGCGAGCAGCGCGATCGCGGCCGTCGCGACGTAGATGCCGAGCCAGCCGATCCAGCCGAACGCCAGGGCGACGTTGGCGAAGGGCGCGAACAGGAACAGGAACATGGCGGCGCTGCCGCTCGCCACGCCCAGCAGGCGCACGGCGAAGATGCTGCGCGAGGGCAGGGGAGACGACAGCAGCAGGTCGAGGTCGCCGCGCTCGAACAGCGCCAGCACGCAGGCCTTGAGCGCGGTCGACAGCATGAAGGTGGCGCCGACCGCCAGCACGATCGCGACCAGCGGCGCCAGCAGGCGCGGATCGGCGCCGGTCTGGCGGAACCTGGTCAACAGCAGCCAGGCGAACAGGTGCAGCAGGACGGTGCCGACCACCCAGGCGCCCAGGGTCAGCGCGCCCGGACGGCGCTTGCCGCCGCCGTTCATGGCCGCGCCGTACCAGGACAGCCGCAGTTCGTGGCCGAGCAGCCAGAGGACGCCGCCGGGCGCGGCCTTCATGCCGGCCCGCCCGCCGCGGCGAGCGCATCGGGCTGCCCCGCCGTCAGCTGCAGGAACACGTCTTCCAGGCTGCCGCCCTGCGTGCGCTCGCGCAGTTCCGCCAGCGTGCCCTCGGCGATGAGGCGGCCCTGGCCGATGATGCCGATGCGCTGCGCCAGCCGCTCCGCCACTTCCAGGATGTGGGTGGTCAGGATCACGGTGCCGCCCTGGCCGACGTGCGACAGCAGCAGGTCCTTGACCTGGCGTGCGGCGGCGGCGTCCAGGCCGGTGAGTGGTTCGTCCAGGATCAGTAGTTCAGGCTCGTGGATCAGCGCGCCGGCCAGCGCCAGCTTCTGTTTCATCCCGCGCGAAAACCCTTCGGTCAGCTCGTGCGCATGCTTGCCCAGGTCGAGCCAGTCGAGCAGGCGCTGCGCGCGCGGTTGCGCGTCGGCGCCGCGGATGCCCCACAGGCCGGCCACGAATTCCAGGTATTCGGTCGGCTTGAGCTTCCCGTACAACATCGGATCGTCGGGCAGCCAGGCCATGCGCCGTTTGGCCGCCGCGGCATCGCGCAGCAGGTCGATGCCGAGCACCTCGATGCTGCCCGCGTCCGGCGCCAGCAGGCCCGTCACCATGCGCAGCGTGGTCGTCTTGCCGGCGCCGTTCGGGCCCAGCAGCGCATACAGCTCGCCGCGCCGCACGGTGAGGTCGAGGCCGTCCACGGCCGGGCGGCCGAAGGATTTGCGCAGCGCGCGCAGTTGCAGGGCGGGGGCGGGATTGCTCATGAATCGCTCGTCTCGGAAAGGCCGCGGCTCAGCGCGCGGTGAAGGAATCCAGGAACTGCTCGACCTGCTCGGCCGGCATGGACGCAGCCGGGCCGACCACGATCGCCTGGTAGACGCGCTTGCCGCGCGCCTCGAAACGGCCGGCCAGGCGCATCGGCACGCCGTCGCGGGTGCCGGCCAGGTCGACGGCGACGCTGGCGCGTTCGCCGCTTGCCGAACGCGCCGTGGCGCCGGCCTTTTCCGGAGCGCCGATATTGCGCGCGAGCGCCAGCCGCATCGCGTCGAGCGCGGCGCGCGCATGCGCGGGATCCGGCGCCTCGGCCGTGCCGACCGCGAAGGTGGCGCCCTCGACCTCGGCCGCCGTCATCGTCATGGCGACCTGCATGCCGCCGAGGTCGACCGTGCGCGTATGGGTGGCCGGCCTGGCCGGGAAGGTCGCGCGCCAGGGCGCGTCCGGGCTGGCGTAGTCGCGCCAGTTGTAGGTCGGGTTGCAGCCGGCGAGGGACAACGCCAGCGCGGCGGCGGCGAGCGCCTGGATGGGTCGGGTCGTCATGCAGGAATGGTAACAGGCCGGCATGGCGGTGCACAGGCATCGACCGGCTTTTCCGCGTCGTCCGCGCCCCGCCCGCGGCTGCATCAATGGCCGACCGGGATCGGATTGTCGGCGATGTGCCGGTTGAACTCGTTGACCAGCTTGTGCTCGTTCGCACCGGGGTTGTTGCGCAGCGGGACCGCGATCTCGACCAGGGCTTCCTCGCTGCCGCCGGCCAGCGCCTCCATGGTCTGCGCGACGAAGGCGTCGAGCGGCATCGCGCGCGGGTCGTCGCCCTTGTGGATCAGGTCCGTGTTGACCCAGGGCGGGGCGATTTCCTGCACCGTCACCGAGGTGCCCTGCAGCATGAAGCGCTGCGACAGCGTGTACGAGTGCAGCGCCGCCTTGGTGGCCGAGTACACGGCATTGGTGGCGATCGGCACGTAGGCCAGCACCGAGGTGTTGTTGACGATCGCGGCGCGCGGCTGCCGCTTGAGGTGTTCCACCAGGCTCGAGGTCATGCGGATCGGGCCGAGCAGGTTGGTGTCGACGATCGACCGCGAGACGGCGTCGTCGATCGTGGTCGACGGGTCGTCGAACGGCATGATGCCGGCATTGTTGACGAGCACGTTCAGCGCGGGATAGTCGGCCACCAGCCTGGCGGCGGCGCGCGCGATGCTGGCCGGGTCGGCGATGTCCAGCTCGATCGACTGCATGCCCGGGTTGGCGCGCGTCACTTCGTCCAGCAGCGCCTTGCGGCGGCCGCCGATGATGACCCGGTTGCCCAGCTTGTGGAAGGCTTCCGCCAGGCCGCGGCCGATGCCCGAGGTGCCGCCGGTGATGAAGATGGTGTTGTCGGTCAGTTGCATGATAGGTGCTCCAATAGGGTTGGTTGGTCCGGATTGCAGAGCGTCGTCGGCTCATGGGATGTATCTTGCTCCAAAGCGACTCTAGCGAAATGTCAAAGATCCCTCGATTCCGGCCAAAATGTGTGTACGCACATAAATTGATTTCCTATCTACCCTGCCAGTTGTTCCTCCAGGCCCGACAGCGCATGTCGTATGATTACCATCATGCAGCGCAGCAAACCCTGTCGGCGCGGCGGCGTGCGACATCCGCGCGCCCATTTCGATCGAGAACACTGAGGACATCATGAAACGCAGAATCGGACTCTTGCTGCCAACCGGCTTCCAGGCCCTGGACCTCATGGCGACGACCGTGTTCGAACTGGCGAACATCCTGTGCGACGAACCGTGCTACGAGGTGACGATGCTGTCCGAGCACGGCGGGGCCGTCGTCAGCTCGTCCGGCGTCAGGGTGCTGACCGATCCGGTGGCGCGCCACGACTACGACACCCTGCTGGTGGCCGGGCAGATGCTGCCGGGCGAGCAGGCATCGTCGCCGGGCTTCCTGGAGATCCTGCGCGAGGCCAACCGGCAGTCGCGCCGCGTCGGCAGCATCTGCACGGGCGCCTTCCTGCTGGCCGAGGCCGGCCTGCTGGACGGCAAGCGCGCCACCACCCACTGGCAGCTGGCGCGCGACCTGCAGCGCGCCTATCCGAAGGTGCGCGTGGAAGAGGACCGCATCTTCATCAACGAGGGCAAGGTCTGGACCTCGGCCGGCATGACGGCCTGCGCCGACCTGTGCCTGGCCATGGTCGAAGCCGACCACGGCGCCGAGATGTCGCGCAACATCGCGCGCAAGCTGGTGGTCTACCACCGCCGCAGCGGCGGCCAGTCGCAGTTCTCGGCCCTGCTCGAACTGGAGCCGAAGTCCGACCGCATCCAGCAGGCGCTGTCCTATGCCAAGCGCCACCTGCGCAAGCCGCTGTCGGTGGACGAGCTGGCCGAGGCGGCCAACCTGAGCACGCGCCAGTTCAGCCGGACCTTCCGCATCGAGACCGGCCAGTCGCCGGCGCGCGCCGTCGAAGTGCTGCGCGTGGAAGCGGCGCGCGCCATGATCGAGGGCAGCAACCATTCCATCGACGTGGTCGCGCGCGAAACCGGCTTCACCGATCCCGAGCGCATGCGCCGCGCCTTCCTGCGCGCCTTCGGCCAGCCGCCGCAGGCGATCAAGCGCGCCGCGCGCGAGCAGGCGGCGCTGGCGGTCGCCTGACCGGTCCCGGCGCCAGTGGCGGACGCCTTGCGCGTCCGTTTTTTTTCGCCTGCGTCGTCGCGTCATCATGTCCGCAAACGAGGGATATTGGTCCGATGCGTCGCCCTGCAATCTGAAAAGATGTGGCCGATCCGATCCGGCGTCGTCCGGATCGACCCGAGCCATTCCGGGCCGCCGGCCCGGTCCAGAACAGGAGCCGACATGCGCACCCCGACACCCGCCGCCACCCTGCCCAGGGGGCTGTTGTACACCCTCGCACTGGGCACCTTCGCCATCGGCACCGAAAGCTTCATGATCGCCGGCCTGCTGCCGGACATCGCCGCCGACCTGGGCGTCGGCGTGGCCCGGGCCGGCCTGCTGGTGACCGCCTTCGCGCTGACCTACGCCCTTGGCGGTCCGCTGCTGGCCATCCTGTCCGCCAGTCTCGGCCGGCGAGCCGTGCTGGTCGGCGGCATGGCCGTGTTCGCGGCCGGCAATGCGCTGGCCTGGGCCAGCCACGGCTACGCCGGCCTGCTGACGGCGCGCGTGCTGCTGGCGCTGACGGCCGGCCTGTACATGCCCAGCGCCAACGCCCTGGCCAGCATGCTCGCGCCGCCCGCGCGGCGCGGCCAGGCGCTGGCCATCGTCAACGGCGGGATGACGATCGCCATCGTCGCCGGCGTCCCCCTGGGCACGCTGCTCGGCACCCATGTCGGCTGGCGCGCCACCTTCGGCGCCGTCGCGCTCCTGTCCGTGCTGGCCGCGGCGGCGCTGGCGCTCGGCCTGCCGCGCACGATCGGCGCCGGTACCCCGCCGGCCAGCCTGAAGGCGCGCCTGGACGCCGCCCGCCTGCCGGGCGTGCTGCCGGCGCTGTTCGTCACCATGCTGTGGGGCATCGGCACCTACGCGCCGCTGACCTACCTGGCGCCCTACCTGGCGCAGGTGGCCGGCATGCCGCCCGAAAAGATGAGCACGGTCATGCTGCTGTGGGGCGTCGCGGCCGCGTCCGGCCTGGCGCTGGGCGGCCGCGCCACCGACCGCTTCGGCTCCCTGCGCGTCGTGGCGCCGGCGCTGGGCCTGCTGGCGGCATCGTTCTGGACCTTGTCGGCCCTGGCCGGCGCCGGCCGCTGGCCGCTGCTCGCCACGCTGCCGGCCATCGCGCTGTGGGGCATGAGCACCTGGGGCTTCTTCCCGGCCCAGCAGCACCTGCTGGTCGAGCGCGGCGGCGTGGCGCTGGCGCCGGTGGTGCTGTCGCTGAACGCCTCGTTCCAGTACGCCGGCTTCGCCCTCGGCGCCCTGGTCGGCGGCTACACGGTGGCGCATGCGTCGGCCGGGCAGGTGGGCTGGGTCGGCGGCGCGTTCGAGCTGGCGGCGCTGGTGCTGACGGTGGCGGTCGGGCGGCGGGCAGCGGCACCGGCCCGCGCATGAGGCTTCAGCCTTCGCGCAACCCGCGCCGATACTGCACCGCCTCCGCCACGTGCGCCGCCTGCACCTGTTCCGCTCCCGCCAGGTCGGCGATGGTGCGCGCCACCTTCAGCACGCGGTGGTAGGCGCGCGCCGACCAGTGCAGGTGGCGCATGGCGTCGCGCAGCAGGGCGTCGGCGGCGCCGTCGAGGCGGCAGTGGCGGTCGATCTCGCGCGTGCCCAGCTTGCGGTTGGCCTTGCCCTGGCGCGCCAGTTGCAGCGCGTGGGCGCGTGCGACCCGCTCGGCGATGGCGGCGCTGGGTTCGCCGTCGGCCTGCAGCGCCATCGTTTCCGGCGCCATCGCCGTCACCGGCACCTGGATGTCGATGCGGTCGAGCAGGGGGCCGGAGATGCGCTCCTGGTAGCGCCGCACGGCATCCGGCGTGCAGCGGCACCTGCTCGACGGGTGGCCCAGCCAGCCGCAGGGGCACGGGTTCATCGCCGCGACCAGCTGGAAGTTGGCGGGAAAGTCGACGTGGCGCGCCGCGCGCGAGATCGTGATCTCTCCGGTTTCCAGCGGTTCGCGCAGCACTTCCAGCACCTTGCGGTCGAATTCCGGCAGCTCGTCGAGGAACAGCACGCCGTGGTGCGCCAGCGAGATCTCGCCCGGCCGCGGCACCGTTCCGCCGCCGA
Source organism: Massilia sp. (assembly GCA_031995805.1). Taxonomy (GTDB): domain Bacteria; phylum Pseudomonadota; class Gammaproteobacteria; order Burkholderiales; family Burkholderiaceae_D; genus Telluria. Next base: position 1,830 of record DAMAFT010000084.1, on the reverse strand, counting down.
CGAGGGCCACGCCGGAACTGGTGTGGTGCGGGCTGCGGAACGGGCGCCGTCTCCAGCGTTCGATGGCGAAGCCGCCGGCCAGCGATTGCAGCGCCGCCGTCTCCAGCGCCTCGTCTTCGCTCATGGGCGGCAGCAGGCCGGGAAAGCGCGCCGCCAGCATGCTTTTTCCCGCACCGGGCGGACCGGACAGCAGGATCGAATGCAGGCCGGCCGCCGCCACTTCGAGCGCGCGCTTGACCTGCTGCTGGCCCTTGACGTCGGCAAAGTCGGGATACACGGGCGCCTGTTCCAGCAGGACCGGGCGGTAGCGCGCCAGGCGGCCGTCGTCGGACCTGGCGGCGAAGTGCGCGCACACCTCCAGCAGCGTGGCGGCCGGATGGACGACGGCGTCCTGCACCAGCGCGGCTTCGTCGGCGTTCGCGGCCGGCAGGATGAAGCGGCGCGCCGGCGCGCCGCCGCCATCGCCGCGCAGCATGGCGAAGCTCATCGCCAGCGCGCCGCGCACGGGCCGCAATTGCCCCGACAGCGACAGTTCGCCGGCGAACTCGTAGCCGTCCAGCCCGGCGGCCGGGATCTGTTCGGACGCGGCCAGGATGCCCAGCGCGATGGGCAGGTCGAAGCGGCCCGATTCCTTGGGCAGCTCGGCCGGCGCCAGGTTGACGGTGATGCGCCGGTTGGGCACTTCGAAGCCGGAATTCTGCAACGCGGCGCGCACGCGGTCCTTCGATTCGCGCACCTCGGCGTCGGGCAGGCCGACGATGTGCATGGCGGGCAGGCCGTTGGCCAGGTGGACTTCGACGCTGACGGCGGGCGCATCCATGCCGGACAGGGCGCGGCTGCGGAGGACGGCGAGGCTCATGGCTTCCTTGGCGGTGACGATGAATGCCACATCTTAAGGAGCGGCCGCGGCCCCGGCTTGCGGGCGGACAGTCAGAACACCGAATAGCGCATGGCGATGGTCGTGATCGTCAATGCCGCCTCGAGGCCGATCAGGACCAGGATGCCGGCGCCGGCGAATTCCCTGCTCCAGAAGGCCTTGCGTCCCAGCGCCAGCGCCAGCAGGGCGGCGCCCAGCCCGAGCACGGGCAGGAAGTAGCGGCCCTGCACGCCTTCGACGGTGGCGAAGCCGATCGGCGTCCAGTACAGGTACAGGGCCGTCATCACCAGCAGCACGCAGCCCGCCAGGACCGCGCCGCCGTGCGCCAGCAGCAGGACGGCGCGTTTCGGCAGGGCGTGCGCTTCGCTGCCCAGCGCCAGCAGCACGGCGGGGATGGGCAGCAGGTAGGCGGGCAGGGGCAGGAACACGTTCAGCCAGCCCAGCACGCCGACCAGCTCGCGGTAATAGAAGGCGCGCCAGTACAGCGAGTGCAGCACGGCGACGATGTAGCGTACGGGATCCTGCACGATGTACGCGATCTGCGGCGCCATGCCGGTATCCGGCCGCATCAGGACGACGGCCGCGGACGAGTAGCGCATCCAGAGCACCGTCGCCAGCAGCGTCGCGAACAGGATCGCGGCGTGGCGCCCGACGGCCCGCGCGCGCTCCCTGGTGAAATAGACCTGGGCGAAGCCGAGCAGCAGCAGCGGGGCGTAGGTCGGCTTGAGCATGCAGAAGGCGAGGGCGCAGGCCAGCGCCAGCGCCGTGTCGCGCGCCGACCAGCGGTCGGCGACGATGCGGTTCAGTACCAGCGCGGCAAACAGGAAGGCCGAGGAAATCACGACGGCGTCGGCCGACACCGAGGCGTACAAAAAGACCGCCATCGGCAGCATGACGGCGAAGGCCGCGAGTTCCCGCCCGAAGGGCAGCAGGCGCAATCCCCAGGCGAGCAG
>DAMAFT010000083.1:0-10709 GCA_031995805.1 Massilia sp. | reverse complement strand
GCTTGTCGCGCTCGCCCTGCATCATGCGCGCCACCGGGATGCCGGTCGCGCGCGACACGACCTCGGCGATTTCCTCGGCGCCGACCTGGGTGCGCAGCAGGCGCGGCTTGTCGCCGGCCTGCTCGTCCGCGGTCGCTTCCTCGGCGGCCTTGAGCTGGTGTTCCAGTTCCGGCAGGCGGCCGTACTGCAGCTCGGACACCTGTTGCCAGTTGCTCTGGCGCTTGGCTTCCTCCATCTGCAGGCGGATGCGCTCGATCTCTTCCTTGATGTGCGTGGTGCCCTGCACGGTCGCCTTCTCGGCCTTGAGGATTTCCTCGAAGTCGTTGTATTCGCGTTCCAGGCGCGCGATCTCGTCGTTGATCAGGTCCAGGCGGCGCTGCGAGGCCTCGTCGGTTTCCTTATTGACGGCTTCGCGCTCGATCTTCAGCTGGATCAGGCGGCGGTCCAGCCTGTCCATGACTTCCGGCTTGGAATCGATCTCGATCTTGATCTTCGCGGCAGCCTCGTCGATCAGGTCGATCGCCTTGTCGGGCAGGAACCGGTCGGTGATGTAGCGGTGCGACAGCTCGGCCGCGGCGATGATCGCCGGGTCGGTGATCTCGACCTGGTGGTGCAGCTCGTACTTTTCCTGCAGGCCGCGCAGGATGGCGATGGTCGCCTCCACGCTCGGCTCGTCCACGAGGATCTTCTGGAAGCGGCGCTCCAGCGCGGCATCCTTCTCGACATACTTGCGGTACTCGTCGAGGGTGGTCGCGCCCACGCAGTGCAACTCGCCGCGCGCCAGCGCCGGCTTGAGCATGTTGCCGGCGTCCATCGCGCCCTCGGCCTTGCCGGCGCCGACCATCGTGTGGATCTCGTCGATGAAGACGATGGTCTGGCCCTCGTCCTGCGCCAGTTCCTTCAGCACGGCCTTCAGGCGTTCCTCGAACTCGCCGCGGAACTTGGCGCCGGCCAGCAGCGCGGCCATGTCGAGCGAGAGCACGCGCTTGCCCTTGAGCGAATCGGGCACCTCGCCGTTGACGATACGCTGGGCCAGGCCCTCGACGATCGCGGTCTTGCCCACGCCCGGTTCGCCGATCAGCACCGGATTGTTCTTGCTGCGGCGCTGCAGCACCTGGATCGCGCGACGGATCTCGTCGTCGCGGCCGATCACGGGGTCGAGCTTGCCCATGCGCGCCCGCTCGGTCAGGTCGAGCGTGTATTTCTTGAGCGCCTCGCGCTGGCCTTCGGCGTCCTGCGAATTCACGGATTCGCCGCCGCGCACGGCCGCGATCGCCGTTTCCAGCGATTTTTTCGTCAGCCCGTGCTCGCGCGCCAGGCGACCGGCGTCGGACTTGTCGTCCACCAGCGCCAGCAGCACCATCTCGCTGGACAGGAACTGGTCGCCGCGCTTCTGCGACTCGCGGTCGGCCAGGTTCAGCAGGGAGACGAGCTCGCGTCCCACCTGCACGTCGCCGCCGGTGCCGCTGACCTTCGGCAGGCGCTCGAAGGCGCTCCTGAGCGCATTCTGCAGCGCGCCGACGTTCACGCCGGCCCGCTGCAGCAGCGAGCGCGCGCCGCCGTCGTCCTGGTTCAGCAGGGCGCCCAGCAGGTGCACCGGTTCGATGTACTGGTTGTCGTTGCCGACGGCCAGGCTTTGCGCATCCGCCAGGGCTTCCTGGAGCTTGGTCGTCAATTTGTCTTGCCGCATATTCTGTGCCTCTAGTAAAAGGTTGGTGTTCAGGTTGAAACCAATGTAAGGCTGGCGTGACGGCTTTTCAAGATACGGAACGGTACGCCGTGCGGCGGCGCGACAGCGCCCGCCTCGGCGCCCTTCCGGGTTGGAATGATGGCAGGAAATGGCATGCTTCCTGGCCCGGATTCACCGGCCGAACCGCCCTCCCGGCTGGTGACGCCAGCACCGATCCCGGACTTCCGGGAGGGGCCGGCGCACGTCCATCTCCTCCCGTGTCCGGTCACGAACGACCAGGACATGCATGAACGCACCAGACTCCTCCAGCGACTTCCCCTGGCGCTTCGCCCTGCCCCGCTACCTGGCCAGCGGCTTCAAGGGCGGCGAGGTGGCGCGGCTGCTCTTCATCGGCGCCACGCCGGGCAATGCGCTTGCGCCGCTGCTGCACCTGCCCTTCCCGCTGCTGGCGGGACTGGGCTTCGTGGCCGTGTTCGCGGGCGCGGCGAACACCCCGATCGCCTCGCCCCTGACGGCCATCGACCTGTTCGGGGCGGACGTCAGGCCGGGCGACCTGCCGCCGCCGCAACCGTGAATCGGGGGCGTTCGTTCACGCCTGGTCTGCCAGCGGCTTCGGCCCGGCGGCGGCCAGGTCGCGCACGTTCTTTTGCACGGCGACGATGGCGAACAGCGTCAGCACGAAGGACATCGCATAGAACCCCTTTTCGCTGGGCATCAGCGTCGCGTTGAACAGGCCGACCGCCAGCAGCGCGATCGAGGCCAGCAGCGAGATCCAGCACAGGCCCACGTACATGCCGGTGACGGGCAGGCCCTCGGTGCGGTCGCGCAGCGTCTTCTGCAGCGAGACGGCGGCGAAGCTGCCGTACAGCAGGATCGTCAGGTAATACCCTTTTTCGTTCAGCTGCATCTGCGCGTTCCACAGGCCGATCAGGTAGGCCGCCGCGCCGACGAACATGGCGCCCCACGAGGCGCCGACGAAGGCGGTGCTGGGGCGCGCGGACATCTGCTGGTTCATGCTGTTCTCCGATTAAAGAAAAGATAAGACTTTGCCAGATTGCAATACCAGCATATTGATGTCAAGCAGCGCACGCCTGGACCCGCCTGCGTATCAGGCGATGGCACGCCAGGTAGCGAATCCCGCGATGCAGAATCCGATCGAACCCAGCAGGTGCAGCGCGGCATGCGCCAGCGCCCAGCCATAGTCCCCGCGCTGCAGCAGCACCATGGCTTCGCCGGAAAAACTGGAAAAGGTGGTCAGGCCGCCCAGGAAGCCGGTGATGACGAACAGGCGCCAGGCCGGAGACAGGCCCGCATGGTCGCCGAAGAAGCCGAGCGCCATCCCGATCAGGTAGCCGCCGAGGAGGTTGGCGGCGAGCGTGCCCAGCTGCACGTGGGAATGCAGCTGGCCGAGGAAGACCGACAGCGCCCAGCGCAGCCAGGCGCCGAGGGCGGCGCCGATGCCGACCGCGATCCAGGCCAGCGGCTGGCTCATGCGCGCGTCACCATGCGCGTCATTCGGCGCCGGCCCAGCGGGCCCGGGCGGCGGCGTCGCTGACGCGGGCGTCGACCCAGCGCGCGCCGTCCGGGGTCTGTTCCTTCTTCCAGAACGGGGCGTCGGTCTTCAGGTAGTCCATGATGAACTCGCAGGCGGCGAAGGCTTCGCCGCGGTGCGCCGCGCTGCAGGCCACCAGCACGATCTGCTCGAGCGGCTGCATCGGCCCGACGCGGTGCACGACCAGGGCGCCGTACAGCGGCCAGCGCGCCCGGGCGCGTTCGACGATGTCGTGCAGCGCACGCTCGGTCATGCCCGGATAGTGTTCCAGCTCCAGCTCGGCCACCCGGTCGCCGTCGTTCATGTCGCGCACCGTGCCGACGAAGCTGACCACGGCGCCGATGCGGGCGTCGCCGGCACGCAGGCGCGCGACTTCCGCGCCGAGGTCGAAGTCGTCGCTCTGCACCCGGACTTCGATCATTTGCCGCCTCCCGCCAGCCGCAGCGCCAGCTGCTCGATGCGCGACGCGGTGCGCGCGTCGGTCAGGGCCGCCAGCGCGACGAGCTTGGCGGTCGCGGCCGCGCCTTCGTCGGCGCCGCGGCCGGATCCGGTGCCTGTCTTGCCGGATTTCTGGCCGGACCCGAGCGAGGATTGCAGCACCTCGACCTGCAGCTTGAGGCGCTCGCGCGCGAATTCCGGGCCGCTGTCGATGCCGGCGCCGATTTCGAGGCGCAGCAGGTCGTGCAGCAGGGTGGCGCGGTTGCGCTCCAGCTGGGCGGCGTACGCCGCGCGGGCGCCATCGTCGCCTGCCAGCGCGCCGAGGGCGGCGTCGAAGCGGCGCCGCAGCGCCGCGTCCAGCTCGCGATTCGCCCCATCGTCCAGGGCCGGCAGCGCGCTCCAGCGCGCCTCCCAGTCCTGGCCGGCATCGGCCTGGCCGGCCACCGCCAGCTCCAGTTCCTGCACCAGGCGCAGCTTGTCGCGCAGCTTCCCGGCCTGGGCCACGCCGGCGGCGCGGCGCACCTGGTCGGCGTGCTGCTGCACCAGCGCCAGCGCGGCGTGGAAGCGCTTCTCCACCCGCGCCTCGTGGGCGCGCGGCACCGGGCCGATCGCCTGCCACTCGGCCTGGGCCTCGCGCAGCAGCTTGCCCACGCTGGCCGGGGTGGCGTCGGGCGCCGCCGCTTCCAGGCGCGCGCTGAGCGCTTCCTTGGCCGCCTCGTGGGCGCGCCGCTCGATGTCGGCCTCGTGCATGCTGTCCTTGCGGCGCTGGAACACGTCGTCGCACACGGCGCGGAAGCGCTGCCACAGCGCCTGCTCGCTCTTGCGTTCCAGCGGCAGCGCGCGCGCATGGTCCTGCCAGCGCTGCTGCAGCGCGCGCATGGCGTCGAGCGCATGGCGGTCGTGCGGGTCGATGGCGGCGGCTTCCTCGATGATCGCCTCGCGCTCGGCCATTTCGCCCTTGCGCTGTTGTTCCAGCGGTGCCTGCAGCACGTTCAGCGCTTCGGTGAATTCCGTGTCGAGACGCTTCTTGTCCTTGCGGTCGATCGCGCCCAGGTGGCTCCAGGCCAGGCGCAGGCGCTGCACGGTGCCGGCCACGTGCTTCCAGTCGGCGCTGCCGTCCCGCAGGCGGGCGACCTCGGCGTTCGCCTCGTCGACCAGCGCCTGGCCGCGCGCCGCGTTGGCGTGGCGCTCATCGGCCAGGTGGCGGAAGTGCGCCGCCGCCGGCGCATAGGCCGCGGTGCAGGCGGCGTCGAAACGCTCCCACAGGCTCTTCGGCGCGGCGCCGGACAAGCTGTCGAGCGCCTTCCAGCGTTCGCGCATGCTGCCGACCTTCTTGGCCAGTTCGCTCATCGCCAGGCCCTGCGTGGACAGGGTCTCGACGCTCTTGATGAGTTCCTCGCGCGACACGTTGCCGCCCCAGCGCGCCCAGTCGGACAGGCGCTTGAATTCGGCGCGCACATGGGCCAGGCGGTCCGATTGCGCCGGACTCAGGCGCATGCCCTTGTCGCGCGCTTCCTTGAGTGCCTTGTCGAGCTCGGCGGCCGAACCCAGCGAGCCCTGCTGCAGGGCCGCTTCCATCGCATCCATCGTGTCGAGGAAGTGCTGGTCGGCGCCACGCTGCTTTGCACGTACCGGCGCGGCGCCTTCCTGCGCCTGGCGCGCCGGCTGGGAAGCGCGCAGCTGCTCCTCCCGGCTGTCGCGGCCGTCGCGCTTGTCCCGGTGCTTGCGCTGATCCGGCTGCGGCAGCGTGGCCAGCAGCGCGTCGAAGCGGCGCTGCAGTTCGGCACCCTGCTCGCTGGCCGGCAACGCCGGCAAGGCTTTCCATTCGCGCCGCAGCGCATCCTGGTCGAGCTCGGCGACCGGCATGGCCTGGCGCGCGTCCAGGAAGGCGGCGCGCGCGGCCAGCGCGGCCTGGCCCGCCTCGATGGCATGCAGGCCGGCCAGCAATTTCTGGTGCTCGACGCCGAACTCGGCCACGAGCGTGCGCGGCAGCGAGGCATGCTCGGGCGCCTGCAGCGCCTGCGCCTGCTCCCGGGCCAGCACGTCGATGCGGGCCGCCAGCTCGGCCGCGGGAAGATTGTCGTCCACGACACGGCGCAGGGCGGCCAGGCGGTCGATCATGGCGCGCTGCAGGGCCACCTGCCCTTCCAGGCGCGCGGCCAGCGCGGCGCGCACCTGCTGGAAATCCGGCTGCAGTTCGGGCGCATCGATCACCGACCATTTGCGGTCGAGTTCGGCGACCTGGTTCGGCGTGGGCGACGCTTCGGCCAGCAGGGCGCGCGCTTGTTCCAGCGTGGTGTCGGCGCGGCGGCGCTCGGCTTCGCGGTGGCGATGGGCGTCGAGGCGCGCCTGCACCAGCTTGGCAACGCGGCGGTCGGTATTGCGCATGGCGGCATGCACGCGCTCGAGCTGGTCCGGCGTATGGACGAACTCGGCAGCGGCGAGCCGCAATTCGGAGAATTCGCACTGGAGGATGAATTCCACCGCGGCGGCTTCGTCGCCGCCGATCCGGCTCAACGCTTCAGCCTGCTTTGCGCGCTGGGCGGTGGGCGCGGACGCACTCCCTGCGGACGCATCCGCCGCGGCGGACGCGGCAGGCGGCGAACCCGCCTTGTCGCCGGACTTGCTGTCGCCCGGCCGCTTGAACAGGAATTCGAACATGATGAAATCGCACTTCCAAAATCGCCATCATAGCAAAGAACCTTGATGGCTTCGCGCCGCCGGGCTGGCGCGTGCGGCATCCTGTCCCTGGCCGTCAGTAGGCTGCGGATAGGGCATGGCGCCGCCAGCCCGGTTCCGGCTGGGCGCCCTCGAGCATGGCCGCCGGCAGGGCCGGGGCGCCGGCGCGGTCCGGTTCCGCCGGCGCGCGCCGCGGCACCGCGCGCCGCTCGCGCAACGAGGCGTCGTGCGCCAGCATCTGGTTGGCGATCGCGAACCACGCGTCGCGGCCGACCGCGCCGCGCGCCAGCGGGAACAGTTCCTGCTCCTCGCGCTCCAGGCGCAGGCGCAGCGCCGCCACGCTGCGCTCGACGGCCGCATGGAAGGCCGCGCGCGGCACGCCGCGCGGCGCGGCGCCGTCGCCGACGCAGGCCTCGGCCGCCGTCATCGCCTCGGCCGCCGCGGCGCTGAGCGCTTCCAGCTCGCCCAGCAAAGCATCGGTGGCGGTGGCGGCGGTGCCGCGGCGCAACGCCGGGACCACGAACTTGTCGAGCTTGCGCCAGTGGCAATCGTCGTAGGCCTGGCGCAGCATGCCGCACAGGCGCGCGGCACGGCCCGGCGCCAGGATGGACGCGTCGCCGGGCGGCGCGTGGAGTTCCTCGAGCAGCGCCTGCAGCGCGGAACGCGCCGTGGCCTGTTCGACGGACAGGGCAACGAGGGTGTAGGTCGAGGTCAGCATCGGGTCTCCTCTGGTCCTTTCGCCGACGCCCGGCCCCGCCGGCGATGGGCCGGCGCGGGGCGGGGGTGGGAAAGTCGATGGTCCGGGCCTGGGGAATTCTGGATTTGTCGTGGGCCCGAAAGAGTCCTATGTTAAGGAGACCCACGGGTTGGCGTTTGATATATAACAAACCGTAACCGATGGCATCGATGCCGCGCGCCTGTGCTAGGTTGACGGCCATTTCCCGCCCTTCCGTGCCGCTTTTGATGACGCCGCCGACCCGCCCGCCGTTCTCCGTCCTGGCCCTGATTGTCCCGGCGGCCCTGGCCGCCCTGCTGCTGGCCACCGGCTGCGCGCGCCATGCGGCGGCGCCCGCGGACGGCCATGCCGGCTATGCCGAGGCCGACATGGTCCCGCTCGCCAGTAGTGCGGATGGCCGCATCGCCCGCCTCCCCGTGCGCCGCGGCGAGCGCGCGCCCGCCGGCGCCCCGCTGTTCGCCCTGGCCGGCCAGCCGGCGCAGCGCGCCGCGGCCGACGTCGAGGTAGTCGACGTCATGGTGCGCGAGGACGAGGCGGTGCGGGCGGGGCAAGCGGTATTGACGCTGTTCGACCGGCGCCAGCTGCGCGCCCGCGTCTTCGTGCCGGCCGCGCAGGCCGCGACGCTGGCGCCGGGCCAGATCGCCACGCTGTCCTGCGACGGCTGCGGCGCCGGGCTCCCGGCCCGGATCAGCTTCGTGGCGCGCCGGCCGGAACCGGGACGGGACGATGGCGCCGTGCTGGCGGAAGCGCGGCCGGACGATGGCGCGGCGGACCTGCGGCCCGGCCAGCCGCTGACCGTGCACCTGGCCGGCCGCTGATGCGGCGTCGATCGGGCCTCGATCAGGCGACCTGCCGCGCCCCTTCCAGCAGCGCGCGCAAGTCCTGCGCCACCCCATCCGGCACCGCATGCGCCAGCGTCACCTGCGCGCAGCCGTGCCAGCGCGCGCAGCGGCCCAGCGCGCCGGCCAGGTCGCGCAGCAGGCGCTCGCTGGTGCGCACGCCGGGCTCCAGCGCCAGCGACTTGAGCTCGAACACGCCGGCCTTGCGGTGCGCCTTGGCGTCGACCCGGCCTACCAGTTGTCCGCGGCGCAGCAGCGGCAATGCGAAATACCCGTGGCGGCGCTGTTCCAGCGGCGTGTAGCATTCCAGACGGTAGTCGAAGCCGAACAGTTCCAGCGCGCGGCGGCGGTCCCAGACGATGGGATCGAACGGCGACAGCACGCTCGTCACCGTGGACGCCAGCGTGCCGGCCGCGGCGCGCTCCAGCAGCGGCGCATGGTCGGGATGCACGAACACCGGCTCCTTCCAGCCGTCGACGCGGGCGCGCAGCAACAGGCCGGCGTCGGCCAGCGCCTGCGGCCGCAGGTGCGGCGGCTTGGTCCGGTGGTAGTCCGGGATCCAGGCCGCCTTCGCCAGGCCCAGCGTCTTCACCGCCTGCAGCGCGAAGGCGCGCCGGGTATCCTCGCTGGACGGCATGCGCGCATCGTCCCAGCCGGGCAGCGCACGCTCGAGCACACGCTCGGCCAGGTCGTACACGCGCTGGAAGTTGCGGCGCCGCGCGATCATCAGGCGGCCGGCCGTGAACAGTACCTCGAGCGCGCGCTTTTCCGGCTTCCACTGCCACCAGCCGCCGCCCTTGCCGTCGGTGCGCTCGAAATCGGCGGAGCGCGCCGGGCCGCCCGCGCGGATGTGTTCCAGCACGCGCTCGATCTCCTCGGGATGCTCGCGCATCCAGGCGCCGGCGAACTTCCAGCCCAGCGATCCCGGATCGATCATGCGGTGGCGGTACAGGCCGTAGTCCTCGATCGGGATGAAGCAAGCCTCGTGCGCCCAGTATTCGAACAGGCGGCCCTCGGCCAGCAGCGCGTCGAGCCAGCACGGGTCGTAGTCGCCCAGGCGGCTCCACAGCACCAGGTAGGGACTGCGCGCGACCACGCTGATGGTGTCGATCTGCAGCATGCGCATGCGCCGGATCGCGGCCAGCACGTCGTCCTTGCCGGCGCGGCGGCGGCGCGCCGTCGCCAGGCCCTGGGCCGCCAGGTGCAGTGCGCGCGCGGCGCCGATCGACAGGGTCAGTTCGCTCATCCAACCATTCTGAACGTTTGGGCAACATCGCGTCAACCGTCCCGGCATTCTCCAGCAGACGAGCGCTCGGCTGCGTTATAGTAGGCGCCGATTTGTCGATCCACCTTTCTCGAGTCTCTCATGCGGCTGCTGCACACCTCCGACTGGCACCTCGGCCAGACCCTGCACAATTTCGACCGGACCTACGAGCACCAGTGCTTCCTCGACTGGCTGCTCGACACCATCGTGGAACAGGATGCCGACGCCCTGCTGGTCGCCGGCGACGTGTTCGACAACGCCAACCCGTCGGCGGCCTCGCAGCGCCAGCTGTACCGCTTCTTGCAGCAGGCGCGCGCACGCAAGCCGCACCTCGACATCGTGATCATCGCCGGCAACCACGATTCCGCCGGCCGCCTGGAGGCGCCGGGGCCGCTGCTGGAAGCGCACGGCACGCGCGTCGTCGGCCACGTGGCGCGCGGTGCCGACGGCGAGATCGACCTGGAACGGCTGCTGGTGCCGCTCGCCGGCAAGGACGGCGCGGTCGCGGCCTGGTGCGTCGCCATTCCCTTCCTGCGCCCCGGCGACGTCCCGCGCGCCGCGCCGCCGGAAGGCGCGCAAGACGACGCCTTCGACGCCTACCTGGCCGGCACCGCCCTGCTCTACCGGCGCGTCCACGCGCTGGCGCGCGAGCGCGCCGCGCCCGGCCAGGCCATCGTCGCGATGGGCCACTGCCACATGATGGGGGGCGAGCCGTCGCAGGATTCCGAGCGCCGCATCGTCATCGGCGGCAGCGAGGCGCTGCCGGCCTCGCTGTTCGCGCCGGAAGTGGCCTACGCGGCGCTGGGCCACCTGCACCTGGCCCAGCGCGTCGGCAAGCAGGAACACCTGCGCTACAGCGGCAGCCCGCTGCCGCTGTCGTTCGCCGAGGTCGGCTACCGGCACCAGGTGCTGCGCATCGACCTGGACGGCGCCGGCCCGGCCGCCATCGAGTCGCTGCCCGTGCCGCGCGCCGTCGAGCTGCTGCGCGTACCGGCGGCGCCGGCGCCGCTGCCGGAGGCGCTCGCCGCCCTGGTGGAGCTGGAGCTGCCCGCCGGCCTGCCCGAAGCGGCCTGGCCCTACCTCGAGGTGCGCGTGCTGCTGGACGGCCCGGAGCCGGGCCTGCGCGCCCAGGTCGAGGCCGCGCTGGAGGGCAAGCCGGTGCGCCTGGCCAAGATCGAACCGACCCGGCGCGTGGCCACCACGGCCGGCATCGAGCCGGCGCTGAGCCTGGACCAGCTGGCCCAGTTGCAGCCGGACGACATCTTCCGGCGCCTGTGGCAGCAGCGCTTCGGCGAGGACGCGCCCGACGACCAGCTGGCCGCCTTCGCCGAATTGCTGCTGCAGGATGGCGCCCAGGAGGCCGCATGAAGATCCTGCGCATCGGCGGCAAGAACCTGGCCTCGCTGGCGAGCGAGTTCGAGGTCGACTTCGAGCGCGAGCCGCTGGCCTCGTCCGGCCTGTTCGCGATCAGCGGCCCGACCGGCGCCGGCAAGAGCACCCTGCTCGACGCG
>DAMAFT010000082.1:0-10739 GCA_031995805.1 Massilia sp. | reverse complement strand
GTCGGTGCGCCACGCTTTCCACGAGGAATTCGAGCACCTGAAGCACAAGGCCGAGCTGGAAGCGCGCTTCCTGAAGAGCTCGCGCAAGCTGATGCAGCGCGAACCGGCCAAGCTGGAGCAGTCGCAGAAGCAGCAACTGGTCGAGCTGTTCCAGCACAGCAAGGCGCTGGAAACCATGCACCAGATGCGCGTGGAACTGGGCGCGATCTGGGAGCGCTCGCATTCGACCCGCGACCAACTGCTGCACCAGTTGCAGGACTGGTGCGCGCGTGCCGAGGCGTCGGGCATCAAGTCGCTGCAGGAGTTTTCGCTGCGGCTGCGCAGCTATGCCTGATCGCTCCTGACGCGAGGAATGAAAGCGGCTCCCGAGGGAGCCGTTTTCTATTGTCGCCGCCAACACGTCGTTCCCGCGCAGGCGCGAATGACGGCAAGGAGAGCAGGCACAATAAAAAAGCCGCCAACTTCGCAGTGGCGGCTTTTTTCGACGCTGGAACCAGGATTACTTGATCTTGGTTTCTTTGTACAGAACGTGCTTGCGTGCTTTCGGGTCGAATTTGGTGATTTCCATCTTCGCCGGCATCGTGCGCTTGTTCTTGGTGGTGGTGTAGAAGTGACCGGTACCTGCGGTCGATTCCAGTTTGATCTTGTCGCGGCCAGTTTTTGCCATGATGACTCCCTATTTAGATTTTTTCGCCGCGGGCACGCATGTCGGCCAGCACAGCGTCAATGCCCAGCTTGTCGATGACGCGCAGGCCGGCATTCGAAATACGCAGGGAGACCCAGCGGTTTTCCGATTCTACGAAGATGCGGCGGTTCTGCAGGTTCGGCAGAAAACGACGCTTGGTTTTGTTGTTGGCGTGGGAGACGTTGTTGCCAACCATCGGGCCCTTGCCAGTAACTTGGCAAACACGTGCCATAGCGCACTCCTTGAGTAAACTTCCACAATGGGAAAAACGAGAGTATAGCGTGAAAACAGCAGCGTAATCAACAACTTGCGAAAAAAAATTGTTTCTCAATAAAATTAAAAAATTTAACAATCGTGAAATCCGGCAAAAATACCTGCGTAAGCCCCTGTTTACACGCTACTATTTCACGAAAATGGCGATCGCAATGTTATCCAGCAATCCACATCGCCCTATAATGGACGCGTGGCCTGCAAAGCATGCGTATCATTGCCGACCGCGAAACCGACGCGCTGCCGCAACGGATGCATCGGCGGCCGCGTCCAGGATCTTTCCATCAACGTCCTTCGCACCATGAACCAGGCTTCCCAGTCGCGCCGCGCGCGCCGTATTCCCACTTTCCGCATGTCGACCGGCATCGAGGGCCTCGACGACATCCTCAATGGCGGCCTGACCGCGCAGCGCATCTATCTCGTCGAGGGTTCGCCGGGCACCGGCAAGACCACGCTCGGCCTGCAATTCCTGCTCGACGGCGTCGCTCGCGGCGAGCGCGGCCTGTACATCACGCTGTCCGAGACCGCCGACGAGCTCGACGCCGTGGCCGAGAGCCATGGCTGGTCGATGGACGGGATCGACATCTTCGAACTGGCCAGCGATACCGCGCTCGACCCGGAAGCCCAGCAATCGGTGTTCCATCCTTCCGAAGTGGAACTGGGCGAGACGACGCAGGACGTGATGGAACAGGTCGATCTGCTGCAGCCCGTGCGCGTCGTGTTCGACAGCCTGTCGGAGATGCGCCTGCTGGCCCAGAACCCGTTGCGCTACCGGCGCCAGATCCTGGCCCTGAAGCAGTTCTTCACCTCGCGCGCCTGCACCGTCATGATGCTGGACGACAAGACCGCGCAATCGGACCAGCACCTGCACAGCATCGCCCACGGCGTCATCAGCCTGGAGCAGATCGCCAAGGAATTCGGCAAGGAGCGCCGCCGCGTGAACATCGTCAAGATGCGCGGCATCGCCTTCCGCGGCGGCTACCACGACTACACGCTCCAGACCGGCGGCCTGCGCATCTTCCCGCGCCTGGTCGCGGCCGAGCATCCGCGCACCTTCGTGCCGCACGTGCGCTCGAGCGGCTCGGAAGGGTTCGACGCGCTGCTCGGCGGCGGCCTGGTGGCCGGCACGAATACCCTGATCGTCGGGCCGTCAGGCATCGGCAAGACCACGCTGTCGGTGCGCTGCATGCTCAGCGCGCTGGAGCGCGGCGAGAAGGCCAGCTTCTACCTGTTCGACGAGGGGATGGGCACGTTCTTCGCCCGCAACGCGGCATTCGGCATGCAGCTGCAGCCTTATGTCGACAACGGCCAGCTGTTCGTGCACCACATCGACCCGGCCGAACTGGCGCCCGGCGAATTCACACAGATGCTGCGCGACGCCGTCGAACTGCACGGCGTCAAGTTCGTGGCGATCGACAGCCTGAACGCCTACCTGCAGGCGATGCCGGGCGAGCAATACCTGACGCTGCAGATGCACGAACTGCTGTCCTACCTGAACCTGCAGGGCGTGACCACCGTGCTGGTGCTGGGCCAGCACGGCCTGGTGGGCGAGGTGCGCACCGACGTCGACCTGAGCTACCTGAGCGACACCACGGTGCTGTTGCGCTTCTTCGAGTCGCATGCGCGCGTGCGCCGCGCCATCACCGTCATCAAGAGCCGCACCACGACGCACGCGCTGACGATCCACGAGATGCTGCTGGGCGGCGACGGCGTGCGCATCGGCGATCCGCTCGAAGGTTTCGAGGGCGTGCTGTCCGGCCTGCCCACCTACCGCGGCAGCACGCCGATGATGCGTGGCCGCGACGAAGGACCGCATGACGGCCGCGACGCCTGACGACGTCGGCCAGCGCCTGCTGGTGCTGGCGCCGCGCGGCCGCGACGCCGGCGTGATCGGCGACGTGCTGGAGCGCGAACGTTTCCACTGCGTCGTGGTGCCCGACGTCGCGGCGCTGCTGGCCGGCATCGACGAAGGCGCGGGCGCCGCGATCGTCGCCGAGGAAGCCCTCGACGACGCCACGCTGGGCCAGCTGGTCGAGCGCTTCGAACGCCAGCCGCCATGGTCGGACTTCCCCCTGGTGCTGCTGGTGTCGCGCCCGGTCGGCCGCGCGGATCCGGGCGTGCGCGGCCGGCTCGCCGAGCTGGGCAACATCCTCCTGCTCGAACGCCCGCTCAACGTGCAGACCCTGCGCAGCGCCGCCGCCTCGGTGCTGCGCGACCGGCGCCGCCAGTACCAGGCGCGCGCCATGCTGGTCGAGCGCGAGCGCGCGGCGGCGATCCTGGGCGACAGCCGGCAGCAGCTGGTGCAGCTGAACGAGACGCTGGAAGCGCGCATCGACGAGCGCACCCGCGCGCTGGCCCTGGCCAACGACCGCCTCACCAACGAGATCATCGAGCGCGAGCGCGTGCTGCAGACCGTGTCCCAGCTGCAGAAGATGGAAGCGGTGGGGCGCCTGACGGGCGGTATCGCGCACGACTTCAACAACCTGCTCAGCGTCGTGCAGGGCAATATGGACCTGATCCTCTTGACCTCGCAGGACGACACCGCGAAACAGCGCGCGCTGGTGGCGCGTAACGCCTGCCAGCGCGGCGCCAAGCTCACCGGCCAGCTGCTGGCGTTCTCGCGCAACCAGAGCCTGGACCTGCGCCCCGTCGCCGTGGGCGCGCTGTTCGACGGCATCCGCGACCTGGTGGCGACCTCGGTCGGTGCCTCGGTGGCCCTGCAGTACGACCTCGACGACGACGCCGGCAGCGTATTCGCCGACAACAACCAGATCGAGATGGCGCTGTTGAACCTCGCGATCAACGCGCGCGACGCCATGCCCGCCGGCGGCGCGCTGCGCTTCCACGCGCGCCGCGCCACGCCGCCGGCCGGCCTGCTGCCGGCCGGCGACTACGTCTGCATCGCCGTGACCGACAGCGGCGAAGGCATGAGCGCCGAAGTCGCCGCCAAGGTGTTCGAACCCTTCTTCACCACCAAGCCGGTGGGCAAGGGCACCGGCCTGGGGCTGTCCCAGGTGTACGGCATGGCGCAGCAGTCCGGCGGCGGCGCGCGCATCGTCAGCTCGCCCGGGCGCGGCACCACGGTCGAAGTCTGGCTGCGCCGCGCGCCGGCCGATACCGAGGCCGCCGGCCCCGCCGCCGCGGTCCCGGCGCCGGCCCGGGCCGGTGCGCGCATCCTGGTGGTCGAGGACGACGACATCGTGCGCACGTCCGTCGTGGAATCGCTGCAGGCGCTGGGCCACCACGTGTCGCAGGCGGCCGACGGGCCGGCGGCGCTGGCCGAGCTGGAGCGCGAGCGGCCGGAGCTGATGATCACCGACTACCTGATGCCGGGCATGACCGGCGCCGAACTGATGCGCCAGGCACGCGTTTCCTTCCCCGGCATGCCGATGATCATCGCCACCGGCTACGCGGACATGCGCGCGATCGAGGACATCCTCGGCAGCGACCTGCTGCTGCGCAAGCCGTTCCAGCTGGCGGACCTGGCGTCGTCGGTCGAGCGGGCGCTGGCGCGCGCGCAGCAGGCGTGATGCGGGCATTACGCGTGGGCAGCGCACGTGCAGCGTGGTCGCAGGCGGCGGGGTGAGCTGTCCACGCTACAGTTGCCCGTGCTCGGCGAACGAATGCACCAGCGCGCCGGCGACGATGATGTGGTCGAGCAGGCGCACGTCGACCAGGCCCAGCGCCTGCGTCAAGGTATAGGTCAGGCGCAGGTCGGCCTCGCTCGGGTCCGGCAGGCCGGACGGGTGGTTGTGCGCCACGATCACGCTGGCGGCATTGCGCGCCAGCGCTTCGACGACGATCTCGCGCGGATGCACGCTCGTGTGCGTCAGGGTGCCCCTGAACATTTCCTTGTCGGCGAGCAGGCGATTCTTGACGTCCAGGAACAGGACGACGAAGGATTCATGGCGCTGGCCGCCGAGCTTCATGCGCAGGTAGCGCTTGACCAGTTCCGGCGAGCCGAAGGCCTCGCCCGCCTGCAACTGTTCGGCGATGGCCCGGCGCGCCAGTTCCATCACCGCCTGCAGCTGCGCGTACTTGGCCATGCCCAGGCCATGCACCTCCGAACAATCGTCCAGCGTCGCGCCGAACAGGCCGTGCAGCGAGCCGAAGTGCTGCAGGATGTCGCGCCCCAGCTCGACGGCGCTCTTGCCGCGCACGCCCACGCGCAGCAGCAGCGCCAGCAATTCCGGATTGGACAATGCCGCCGCGCCTTCGCGCACCAGGCGCTCGCGCGGCCGTTCTCCTTCGGTCCAGTCGTTGATGCCCATGCGTTCTCCCGTCGAAATCGGCATGGACTGGATTATCGGCCGGCCATTGTCGGCGGTACTGATTTCTACCGACGTTGCGTGCCGAACCAATGCGCGGCCGCCTGCCGCAGCGCGTCGATGTCGGCCGCGCCGTCGGTGGCCCAGGCGACGATGCCGTCGGGACGGACCAGCGCCGCCGCCAGGCCGGCCCCTTGCTGCGGACGCGCAGGCAGGTAGCCGATGCGGCCGCGGAAGTCGCGCGCCACGGCGGCGAGCCTGGCGTCGCCCGTAAAGTCGAGCAAGAATCCTCGGCCATCGCGCATCGGCGTATCGACCGTCGTTCCATCGTCGAGGGCGAAGGCAGGGACGCTGCGGCCGGCCAGCGGGTGCTTGCCGCCGAGATCATATTGCGTGGACACGCCCCACAGCCGGCCCGCGATATACGTGGCGCCGTCGCGCGTGTCGAGCAGGTCGCGCACGATGGCGTACAGCGCGTGGGCGTGCGGGTCCGGCCGCATCAGCGCCACCTGGGCGCGCGACCAGTCCAGCACGCGCGCGCCGACCGGGTGGCGTTCGGCGTGGTAGCTGTCCAGCAAGCCGTCGGGCGCCGCGCCGCGCGCCGTCGCGGCCAGCTTCCAGCCCAGGTTCATCGCATCGCCCAGGCCCAGGTTCAAGCCCTGGCCGCCCAGCGGCGCGTGGATGTGGGCGGCGTCGCCGGCCAGCAGCACCCGGCCGGCGCGGTAGCGCGTGGCCTGGCGCGCGCGGTCGGTCCAGGTACTGGCCTGGTGCACGGCGGCGATGCCGACCCGGGTGCCGGAAATGCGCCGCAGCACCGCCTCCAGGTGCGCGCGGCCGGGCGGCCGGCCGGCGTCGTGGAAGGCGCCGCCGTCGAAATCCTGCAGGGCGAGGATGCCCGGCTGCGACTGGAAATACATCCCGTGCGGGGTCTGGACGCGGCCGGGCCGGAGCAGGTCGGCGTCGACCAGCTCGACCTGGGCCGAATAGCCGGTGAATTGCGGCTCGGTGCCGGCGAAGTCGAAGCCGCCGGCCTTGCGCACGGCGCTGCGGGCGCCGTCGCAGCCGACCAGCCAGGCGCAGCGCAGGGGCGCGCCGCCGCCGCCGACGCCGACGCCGACGTTGACAGTGACGCCGTCCTCGTCCTGCGCGAAGCCGTCGACGGCGCAGCCGCGCCGGATGGCGACGCCAAGCGATGCGGCGCGGTGCGCCAGCACCGTTTCGAGTTCTTCCATTTCGGCGATCA
The DNA here is from genome assembly GCA_031995805.1 of Massilia sp. Classification (GTDB taxonomy): domain Bacteria; phylum Pseudomonadota; class Gammaproteobacteria; order Burkholderiales; family Burkholderiaceae_D; genus Telluria. The sequence goes on along the minus strand of DAMAFT010000082.1, from coordinate 4,273 downwards.
GGCTGGCGGGCAGCGCACCGGGCAGGCGGCAGGGCCAGCGCGCCGTGTCGACCAGGTCGCGGTCCAGCGGGATGCCGGCGAAATGGCCGGCCTGGCGCGGCGCCGTGGGCGTTGCCGCCGCGGAAAACGGATTCCTGAGGCGCTTCGGTGTCTCGAGCCGGTCCAGCAGGCCGCGCCGCGCGAGCGCCTCGATGCTGGGCGCCGTCAGGCCGCGCAGGCCGAAGGGAAGCCGCTTGAAGGGCGAGGATGGGTCCGCGGCCTGGTCCAGGACCAGGACCGCGCAGCCGGCCAGCGCGAGCTCGCAGGCGAGGAACAGGCCGACCGGACCGGCGCCGGCGACGATGACGTCGGGGGAGGATTGCATGGTGAATTTGTCGTCGTGGGATCGAAGAGGGCACGATACGGGCACTCCACCATGTCCTTCTTGTACAAAGGCGACAAAATTCAGGATGCCCCGGCCATCCGCCGCTGCTGCGCGAACGCCGCCGGCGTCATGCCGCTGAAGCGCTTGAATTCGCGGTTCAGGTGCGACTGGTCGGCATAGCCCAGTTCCCGGGCCAGCGCGGCCAGCGGGGCATCCGGATCGACCCACAGGCGGTTGCGCGCCTGCTCGAAGCGGATCAGGCTGGACACGTCCTTCACGGTGCGGCCGGACGCCTGCTTGAAGCGCCGTTCCAGCGTGCGCACGGTGGCGTGCGCGCCCGCCGCCACCCGGCCGACCGGCAGCGTGCCGCCGGCGTCGCGCATGGCGCCGCCGGCGCGGGCCAGCAGGCCGTCGACGGCGATCCGCTCTTCCAGGAAATACCGGACGGCCAGCCTGGCTGCGTCTTCCGGCTGGTCCAGCGGCAGGCAGGTGGACACGACCGATTGCAGGAAAGCGATCGGATGCGCTTCCAGTGCGATATTGCCTGTGTCGGAAGGCAGCCCGAGCAGTTCGTACACGGTCCAGGGAAAACAGCGGATGCCGAAGATGTCCACCGGGCCGTCCACGCGCAGGTGCGCGGGCCGGTCCAGCAATCCCATCAGGAACGGCGAGGGCAGCGGCTGCCAGCCCGTGGCGCCGGCGATGGCGAACGGCGCGCCGGCGTGGAAGACGATCTCGGCATAGCCGTCCGGCATGACCTCGAACGACGGCCCGCCATGGCTGCGCCGCTGGTGCCAGAAGCACTTGATCAGGTCCCGCAACGGGGCGGGCGGGTCGAATTCGCGATGGCGCATGGTGGAACGATAGCATGCGCCGCCACGTCCTCAGGCCTCGGCCGCCAGCGCGACCGCGTCGGCGCCGGCCGGGATGCGCATCGGCGCCTGCGGATCGGTGGCCGCGCGCCAGACGGCTTCGGCCACGTCCTGCCCGTGCGTGATCGGGGTCGCCGCGTCCCGCACGGCGGACAGCACGCCCTGGGCAAAGGCCGCATACGGCGCGGGGAAGGCACTGTCCATGCGCGCGCGGGCGTTGTCGCCGAAGCGGGTGCCGGGCGCGCGGCCCGGCAGCACCAGGCGCGCCCGGATGCCGAACGGTTCCAGTTCCAGCGCCAGCGATTCCGTGAAGGCGTTCACGGCGGCCTTGCTGCCCGTGTACACCGACAGCAGCGGCAGCGGCTTCACCGTCACGGTCGAGGTGACGTTGACGATGGTGCCGGCACGGCGCGCGCGGAACTGCGGCAGCACGGCCTGGGTCATCGCGATGGTGCCCAGGGTATTGGTCTCGAACACTGCGCGCGCGCTGGCCATCGACGTGCCTTCCAGCGCCGCCAGCACGCCGATGCCGGCATTGTTGACCAGCACGTCGATGGGGCCGGCGGCCTCGATGGCCGCCTCGATGCTGGCGGGATCGGCGACGTCGAGCGCGACGATCCGCAGGCGCTCGGACGCCGGCAGGATGTCGGCGCGCGGCGTGCGCATGGTGGCGACGACGTTCCAGCCGCGTTCCAGGAACAGTTTCGCGGTATCGAGGCCGAAGCCGGACGAGCAGCCGGTGATCAGGACGGTTTGCATGGTATTTCCTTGTCGTTCATGTTGGGGAACCCGAACGATAGACCTCGGCGCCTGGACTTGCTACACTCGGAAGTCCGATTTTCTGTCGCCATCGTCCACCATGACCGATCCCCTCGCCGAAGTGGTCTCGCTGCTGCAGCCGCGCGCCTCGTACACCAAGCTGGCCACCTGCACCGCCCCGTGGCTGGTGCGGCGCAGCGAATTCGGCCAGCCTTTCTATGCCGTAGTGCTGGAAGGCAGTTGCCACTTGACCGTGGATGGCCAGGACACGATCACGCTGCACGCCGGCGACTTCGTGCTGCTGCCGGCCGCGCAGGGGTTCGCCACGGCCAGCCTGGGCCATCCGCGGGCGGCCGACCCGCACGCCCCGTCCTCGCCGGTGCAATTGACGCCGGGCGGCGTCCGGATCGGCGACCCGGACGGGCCGGTCGATGCGCGCCTGCTGGTCGGTCATTGCACCTTCGAATCGCCGGACGCGGCGCTGCTGGTGTCGCTGATGCCGCGCTGGCTGCTGGTGCGCGGCGAGCCGCGCCTGGCGACGCTGCTGCAACTGGTCAACGATGAAACGCGGTCGGCGCGGCCGGCGCGCGGTGTCGTGCTGGCGCGCCTGCTGGAAGTGGTGTTGATCGAGGCGCTGCGCCTCTCGGCCTGCGAGGGTGCCTGCCAGGCGACGTCGCCGGGCATGGCGCGCGGCCTGGCCGATGTGCGCCTGACCGCCGCCCTGCGCTGCCTGCATGCCGAGCCGGCCAGGGCCTGGACCGTGGAGCAGCTGGCGCAGGAGGCGGCGATGTCGCGCTCGGCCTTCTTCGAGCGCTTCAGCCAGACGGTCGGCGTGACGCCGATGGATTACCTGCTGCTGTGGCGCATGGCGCTGGCCCAGCGCATGCTGCGCGACGACGGGCTGGCCGTCGCCCGCGTGGCGGAACGGGTCGGCTACAGCTCGGCCAGCACCTTCGGCGCCGCCTTCCTGCGCCATGTCGGCACGTCGCCGGCGCTGTATGCGCGCCAGGCCCGGCAGGCGCGGGCCAGCCCGGGCGCCGCCGCCGAGGCGCGGGCCGCATGACGCCGTTGCCGAAACGGCAAGCCGGGAAGCGTGGCGAAAACCACGGCGCACGAGCCGGCCAGGCCCGCTCTGGCTTACAATAGCGCTTTGCCCGTCAACCGAACACGCCTCCATGTCCGACACCACCACCGTTCCCGTCGTCACCGAATCGGCCTACCTGACCCTGTTCTACCGCCTGGCCACGCTCGACGGCACCGATATCGTCACCACCTTCGGCAGCACGCCCGCCACGCTGATGCTGGGCCAGGGCCAGCTCGCGCCGTTCCTCGAAGAACGCCTGCTGGGCCTGCCGGAAGGCGCGCACGAGACGTTCGAACTGAGCGCGGCCGAGGGTTTCGGCGAGCGCAATCCCGAGCTGATCCAGCTGGTGTCGAAAAAGACGCTGGACGACAACTCGGTGCCGGATGCGGATTACCAGGTCGGCGACCTGGTCGACTTCACCGCGCCGAGCGGCGGCCGCTTCGCCGGCGTGCTGCTCGAGGTGCGCGGCGACGATTACCTGTTCGACTTCAACCACCCGCTGGCGGGCAAGGCACTGAAGTTCGAAGTGCAACTGATTTCGGTACTGTAAAAGCACAATGGAAAACGAGATCCTGTTAGCCCAGCCGCGCGGCTTCTGCGCCGGCGTCGACCGCGCCATCGAGATCGTCGAGCGCGCCCTGCAGCAGTTCGGCGCGCCGATCTACGTGCGCCACGAGATCGTCCACAACGCCTATGTCGTCAGCGACCTGCGCAACAAGGGCGCGATCTTCATCGAGGACCTGGACGACGTCCCGGCCGGCAACACCGTCGTGTTCTCGGCCCACGGCGTGTCGAAGGCCGTGCGCGAGGAAGCCGAGTCGCGCGGCCTGAAGGTGTTCGACGCCACCTGCCCGCTGGTCACCAAGGTGCACGTCGAGGTCGCCAAGATGCGCAAGCAGGGCGCCGAGATCATCATGATCGGTCACGCCGGCCACCCGGAAGTCGAGGGCACGATGGGCCAGGCCGAACAGGGCATGCACCTGGTCGAGACCGTCGAGGACGTGCAGACGCTGCAAGTGGCCAATCCGGGCCTGCTGGCCTACGTCTCGCAGACCACGCTGTCGGTCGACGACACCGCCGAGATCATCGCCGCGCTGAAGAACCGCTTCCCCGACATCATCGAGCCGAAGAAGGGCGATATCTGCTACGCCACCACCAACCGCCAGGAAGCCGTGAAGTTCATGGCGCCGCAGG
>DAMAFT010000081.1:0-10800 GCA_031995805.1 Massilia sp. | reverse complement strand
GGCACGAGGCGCGCATCCCGACCATCGTCACCTCGGTGCCGCGCGCCGCCTTCGCGGAGGTGGCGGGACGCCTGAAGCAGGCGGTGGGGATTCCCGTGGTGGCCTCGAACCGCATCAACATGCCGGGCGATGCCGAACGCCTGCTGGCCCAGGGCCAGGCCGATCTGGTGTCGATGGCGCGGCCCTTCCTGGCCGATCCGGACTGGGTGGCCAAGGCCGCTGCCGGCCAGGCCGACCGCATCAATACCTGCATCGCCTGCAACCAGGCCTGCCTGGACCACACCTTCGCCAACCGGCGCGCCTCCTGCCTGGTCAATCCGCGCGCCTGCCGCGAGACGGAGCTGGTGTACCGCCCCGCCGCCGGACGGCGGCGCATCGCCGTGGTCGGCGCCGGCCCGGCCGGGTTGTCGGCGGCCACGGTGGCGGCCCGGCGCGGCCACGCGGTGACCTTGTTCGACGCGGCGGACCGCATCGGCGGCCAGTTCAACGTCGCCATGCGCATCCCCGGCAAGGAGGAATTCGCCGAGACCATCCGCTACTTCGGGCGCCAGCTGGAACTGGCCGGCGTCGACGTCCGGCTGGGCACGCGCGTCAGCCGCGGCGACCTGCTGGCCGGCGGCTACGACGACGTGGTCGTGGCCACCGGCGTGACGGTGCGCCATCCGCGCATCGCCGGCATCGCGCACCCGAAGGTGCTGTCCTACCTGGACGTGCTGCGCGGCGGTGCGCCGGTGGGGAAGCGCGTGGCGATCGTCGGCGCCGGCGGCATCGGTTTCGACACGGCGGAATTCCTGCTGCACGACCCGGCCGCGCCGCTGCCGGTCCCGGTGGACACGTGGATGGGAGAATGGGGCGTCGACCCGCGGGTGGCCACGCCGGGCGGCCTGGCGCCGCCGCGGGCGCCGGCGCCGGCGCGCCGGATCTGGCTGCTGCAGCGCAAGGCCACGCGCCCGGGCGCCGGCCTGGGCAAGACCACCGGCTGGGTGCACCGCGCCACGCTGGCCAGGAACGGCGTGACGATGATGGCGGGCGTGCAGTACGAGCGCATCGACGACGCCGGACTGCACATCGTGGTCGGCGGCGAAAAGAAGGTGCTGGAGGTCGACAACGTGGTGATCTGCGCCGGCCAGGAAAGCCTGGCCGACCTGATGCCGCCGGACGGCGCCAGGGGCGGGCCGCGCTTCCACAAGATCGGCGGCGCGGCGCTGGCGGCGGAGCTGGACGCCGAGCGGGCGATTCGCGAAGGCGCGGCGCTGGCGGCGCGCTTGTGACTACGCGCCGGCCGGCCGGCCGCGCCATTGCCGGGCAATGAAGGCGGCCGCCGCGAAGAAGACCAGGTTGACGGGCAGCACGGACCATTCGCCACGCGCCGCATGGAACAGCAGCGCGCAAGCCTGCAGCGCCATGCAGCCGTAGGCCGCCGGCACCGTCACGCCGGGCCGGATGCCGGTCAGCGCCGGCAGCACGATGCCGATGGCGCCGGCCAGGTCGACGAGGCCCAGCAGCCGGACCGCCGCCGTGGGCAGCGCGCCGGTCCAGGGCCACATCGTCGCCAGCCGGGCGATGGGTTGCGTCAGCTTCATCCAGGCGGCCCAGGCGAAGGAGATGGCGATGAAGGACTGGGCAAGCCAGAGGAGGACAGGCAGGGTGCGCGCACGCGTTGGTATCGGCATGGAGATTCCGTGGTGATGGTCATGAATGGCTCCATTACAGCACCGGCGCCGCGCCAGCAGTGAGACCGGCACTGCTGGAAAAATGCACGATCCTGCCAAGAATGCTAGGATCGTGCATTTGGTATTGCCGGACTACCTGCCATGGACGAGACCACCTTCGATCGCCTGCGCAGCCTGTTGCTGCGCCATGCCCGCGCACCGAACGCGACCGTGCCCGGATTGCCGCGCGTCGCCCTGATGGCCGCCGGCGCGCCGCTGCCGGCCGAACTGCACGTGTGCGAGCCGACCTTCACGCTGGTCGTGCAGGGCAGGGCGCGTACCGGGCTGGGCGCCCGGCTGTTCGATTGCGGGCCGGGGCAATGCCTGGTATTCCCGGTGGACTTGCCCGTGGAAGCCAGCATCGTCGAGGCCAGTCCCGCACGGCCTTTCCTGGGGTTTCGCCTGGCGCTGGATGCGCAGCGCATCGCCGCGCTGCTGCTGGACGCCAGCCGCCCGCTGGCGCCGGCCGCTTCGGACCAGGCGATCGTGGCCGCGGATGCGGACGACGCGGTGGCGGCGGCCGTGCTGCGCCTGCTGGCCCTGCTGGACACGCCGGACGACCTGCCGGTGCTGGGCGAGGCGTTCGAGCGCGAATTGCTGTGGCGCCTGCTCAACGGCGCGCAAGGCGCCACGATCCGCCAGATCGGCCTGGCCAACAGCCGCATGGCGCAGGTCGGCAAGGCGATCCGCCACATCCGCCACCATCATGCCGAAACGCTGCGGATCGATGCACTGGCGGCCGGCGTCGGCATGAGCGTGACATCCTTCCACCGTCATTTCCGCGCGATCACGTCGATGACGCCAGTCCAGTACCAGAAGCAGATCCGGCTGCAGTTCGCGCGCGCGCGGCTGGTGGCGGGGGAGGGCGACGTGGGGGCGGTCGGGTTCGCGGTCGGCTACGACAGCCCGTCGCAGTTCAGCCGCGAATACCGGCGCCTATTCGGCGCGCCACCGGGGCGCGACGGCCGGCGGCTGCGCGATATGGGGGCTGGGTAGACGCGCCGCCGCGTGGCGGCGCAATGGGGTGCGGGTTTAGCGGTTGCCCTTCTTGCTCGAGCGGCTCGCCTGGTCGGACGGTTTTTGTTTGCCCGCATCGGCGTGCGGCGCCGCGTCGCTCACCTGGCGCTGCTCGATGCCGCCGTAGCCCGACTGGCGCGAGGCGTTCAGGCGGTCTTCCTCGCCGCGCGCCTGCAGGCGCTGGCCGCTCTGGCGCGCGCTGCTGCGCTGGACATTGAGGCTGTTGTCGATGCCGCCCTGCAGCGAGCCGCGCGCGCGCAGGGCCGCGCCCAGTTGTTCGATGTTCGCCGACTGCACGTTGGCGCTGCCCGGCGCGACCCAGCCCGGCGCGCGCGGCTGCTGGCTGCCCTCGGCGACGGTCATGGTCTTTTCCTTGCCGATACTGCGCGAGCGGTTGCTATCCGGGCCTTTTTGTTTCGACATGTTGATCCTCCTCAAGGGCTGCGCATTGATGCGCTGACAGGAGGATCATGCGCGCGGGGAAGCCCATGTTCCAGAGGAAGAGGGAGCGCACCTTTGTAGGACTGGAACTACCTTCTTTCTTCAATGAATGTTGATTTCAGGTAGATCCAGTTAGCAGGAAATTACTTCTTGCGAACGACCACGCAGCCGATCGAATAGCCGGCGCCGAACGAGCAGATCACGCCGTTGGCGCCGCGCGGCAGGTCGTCCTGGTACTTGTGGAAGGCGATGATGGAGCCGGCCGACGAGGTGTTGGCATAGGTGTCCAGGATCACCGGCGCCTCTTCCGGCGTGGCGTCGCGGCCCAGCAGCGTGCGCACGATCAGGTGGTTCATGTTCAGGTTCGCCTGGTGCAGCCAGAAGCGCGACACGTCGCCGACCTGCAGGCCGGCGTGTTCCAGCGTGGCGCGGATCGTCTCGGCCGCCATCGGGCAGACTTCCTTGAACACCTTGCGGCCCTGCTGGCGGAACAGCTTGTCGGGCTGGCCGATGCCGTCCTCGTCGAAGCGGTTCATGAAGCCGAAGTTGTTGCGGATATTGTTCGAGAACTTGGTTTTGAGTTTCGACTCGAGGATGTCGAACTGGTGGGCGCTGGTGGCGGTGTCGGCCGCCTCGATGACCATCGCCGTGCAGGCGTCGCCGAAGATGAAATGGCTGTCGCGGTCGCGGAAGTTCAGGTGGGCGCTGGTGATTTCCGGGTCCAGCACCAGCACCGCGCGCGCCTGGCCGGTCTGGACGGCGCCGGCGGCGGTCTGGATCGCGAAGGTGGCCGAGGAACAGGCCACGTTCATGTCGAAGCCGAAGCCCTCGATGCCCAGCGCTTCCTGCACCTCGACGGCCATGGCCGGGTAGGCGCGCTGCATGTTGCTGGCGGCGACCAGCACCATGTCGATGTCGGCCGGGGTGCGGCCGGCGCGCTCGAGTGCCTCGCGCGCGGCGGCCACGCACATTTCCGCCTGCAGCGACAGTTCCTCGTCGCCGCGCTCCTTGATGCGCGGCGTCATACGGGTCGGATCGAGGATGCCGGCCTTTTCCATCACGTAGCGCGACTTGATGCCCGATGCCTTCTCGATGAAGCCGCTGCTGGACGGTTCCAGCGCGGCGACCTCGCCGGCCGCGATCCTGTCGGCGTTGTCGGCGTTGAACAGTTCGACGTAGGCATTGAACGCCGTCACCAGCTCGTCGTTCGAGATCGATTGCTGGGGCGTGTACAGGCCGGTGCCGCTGATGACCACAGGTTTCATGGGTGAACTTTCCTGGATGATAACGGGAGGAAACTCCCGAAGAATCTGCCGATTCTACACAAACGCCTCCGCAGTGGGAACCGCCGCGGCCACAAAACCGAACGCATGTGCTAATCGAACGCCGCCCGTCGCGACGGGCGTTGTACGAAAGCCGGCGGGTTCAGGGTTCGCTCTTGGCGAGCGGGAGGGAGTGGGTGTTGCGCTTCGACAACTGCACCGGCAAGCCCTGCAGGTGGCGCAGCGCCTGGCCCAGCTGGAAGTCGCCGGCGCTGCCGAATTCGAGCGGCTTGCGGGTGCGTTCCAGGGCCAGGATGCGCATCTGTTCCTGCAGGTCGCCGTGGCCGGTGGCGTCCTCGGCGTCGCGGTCGTTGGCCAGGTGGCGCTGCAGGTCCGCCTCGCGCATGCGCAGGGCGTTCAGGCCGTCGTCCTCGGCGTTCTCGTCGACCGGGACGTCGGGCAGGATGCCGCGTGCCTGGATCGAGCGCCCGCCAGGCGTGTAGTAGCGCGCGGTGGTCAGCTTGACCGCGGTGTCGCCGGGCAGCGGGCGGATCGTCTGCACCGAGCCCTTGCCGAAGGTGGGGCTGCCGACGATGGCGGCGCGGCGGTGGTCCTGCAGGGCGCCGGCGACGATTTCCGAGGCCGAGGCCGAGCCGGTGTTCACCAGCACCACCATCGGGATGGTCTTGAACAGCGCCGGCACCTGCGCCAGCGGATCGCTGCCGCGGCCCAGCATGTAGTAGTCGGGGCTGGCGTAGAAGCGCGCCTTCGAGTCCTCGAGCTGGCCGTTGGTCGAGACCACCTCGGCGTCCTTCGGCAGGAACGCCGCGGAGACGCCGATCGCGCCCTGCAGCAGGCCGCCCGGGTCGTTGCGCAGGTCGAGCACCAGGCCCTTCAGGGCCGGCTCGGCGCGCGCCAGCCCGGCCAGCTTGCGCGCCAGGTCGGCGACGGTGGGCTCCTGGAACTGGGCGATGCGCACCCAGGCGTAGCCGGGCGCGACGATGCCGCCCTTGACGCTCTTCTGCACGATCTCGTCGCGTTCGATGGTCATCTCGAGCGGCGCGGCGACGCCTTTGCGCAGGATCGACAGCACGACCTTCGTCTTCGGTTCGCCGCGCATGCGCTTGATGGCGGCATCGAGGTCCATGTCCTTCACGGCGGCGCCGTCGATGCGCGCGATCAGGTCGCCCGCCAGAACGCCGGCGCGCTCGGCCGGCGAGCCTTCGATGGGAGACACGATGCGGATATAGCCCTCGTCGCTCTGGCCGATCTCGATGCCCAGGCCGACGAACTTGCCCTCGGTGCCTTCACGCAGCTCGCGGTAGGCGGCGCGGTCGAGGTAGGCCGAATGCGGATCGAGCGCGGCCACCATGCCGGCGGTCGCCTGCGCCAGCAGCTTGCGCTCCTCGACCGGCTCGACGTAGTCGGCGCGGACCAGGCGCCAGGCGTCGGCCAGGCGGCGCAGGCTGTCGATCGGCATGCCGTCCGCCACCGGCTTGTGGGCCAGCGCGGAGAACTGCATGGTGACGGCGACGCCGAGGATCACGCCGAGGGTGACCAGGCCGGCGTTCTTGAAGGAGGGACGCATGTGCTGTCGGGTGTCGTAGGAAGCGGCGCGGGACGCGCCACGGTCCAGTATAACGCGACCGCGCCCGGCTGCGGGCCTCAGGCCGCCGCGCGCTGGCCCAGCGGCAGGCGCCTGGCGCCGTCGATGATGCGTCCGAACAACTGCAACTGGCCTTCGGTGGTGGCGTCCCAGCTGAAGCCTTCGGCATAGCGGCGCGTGGCCGCGTGGTCCGGATAGCTGGCGCGCAGCCGTCCCAGTGCCTCGGCGATGCCGGCCGACGTCCGTTCCCGCATCAGCACGCCGGCTGCGGGCGCGGCCACGACTTCCGGCGTGCCCCAGACGTTGCTGGCCACCACCGGCGTGCCGCACGCCATCGATTCGAGCAGGACGTTGGCCCAGCCTTCGCGGCTGGACGCCAGGATCATCGCGTCGGCGGCGTTGTAATAGTGCTTCAGTTCGGTCTGGGCCACGGCGCCCAGGAAGGTGACGCGGTCGGCCACGCCCAGGCGCTCGGCCTGGGCCTCGAGGCGCTTGCGCTCCGGGCCGATGCCGGCGATGAGCAGTTTCACGTCCGGCATCGACGGCAGGGCGCCGATGGTCAGGTCGTGCGCCTTGCGCGGATCCAGCACGCCGACCGAGACGACCGTGAAGCCGTCGATGCCGAGGCGCGTGCGTGCGGCCTGGCGGTCCATCGGCTGGAAGCGCTGCAAATCGACGCCGTTGCGCAGCGCGACGATGCGCTCGCCCGGGATGCCCAGGCCCATCATCTCCTCGCGCAGCGCATTGCAGACGGTGATCATGCCGGCGGCGTTGTGCGCTGCCCACATCAATTGCCTGCGCGGGAGCGCATACTGCGGGATCAGGTTGATGTCGGTGCCGCGCGCGGTGATCACGACCGGCTTGTTGAAATACTTGCCGAGCATGACGGCGGCGACGCCGTCCGGATAGAAGTAATGGGCATCGATGGCGTCGAAGTCGTAGCCTTCGTCGAGAATGCGGCCGATCTCGCGCTTGCAGGCCTGCGCCATCAGCCAGGGCGCCGCCGTCATGCCGACCTTCGGGATCACCAGGTAGCGCGGATGGCTGACCGCGATGCCGTAGCGTTCCTCGCGGCGCGGCACCTTCGAGAAGGCCGCGTAGTCGCCGAAGCGCGGGTTGGCCGACGGGAACCAGGGCACGGGCGCGACGACCTGCGATTCCGCCTTGCCGCTGGCCAGCAGGTAGCGCAACCGGGTTTCGACGAAGATGCCGTGGCTGGGCTTGACCGTATTCGGGAAGAGGGAGCTGAATGTGAGGAGCTTCATGGGTCTGGACGGTGCTGGTACATCCCCATTATGTGCCAGAACGAAATTGTTTGTCGCGCTGGATCGCGCAACTGTGACATGTGCCGTCGTTTGATTACAAATGTCCCAAGTGCAACCGTGCGCGCCGGAAATGTATGATAGATTTTGTCTAGTTGTTAACTTCGCTCCGCATCGATGCCGGCGCCAGGCCGTGGTCCGCCGGCCATCCTGGCGCACTATCCAAAAAAGTAAAGATCATGAAAATTTCCGTTATCGGGACTGGTTATGTCGGACTGGTGTCCGGCGCCTGCTTCGCCGACGTGGGCAACACCGTGCTGTGCCTGGACGTCGATACCCGCAAGATTGCGATGCTCAAGGACGGGATCATCCCGATCCACGAACCGGGCCTGGACGCCATGGTCCAGCGCAATGCCGCCGCCGGCCGCCTGCTGTTTTCCTCGGACTACGACGATGCCGTCGAACACGCCGACGTCATCTTCCTGGCCGTCGGCACGCCGCCGGACGAGGATGGCAGCGCGGACCTGACCCACATCCTGTCGGCCGCGCGCAGCATCGGCCAGCGCCTGGCACGCCCCGCGATCATCGTCGACAAGTCGACGGTGCCGGTCGGCACCGCCGAGAAGGTCAGGGCCGCCATCGCCGCCGAGATCGCCAAGCGCGGCGCCGAGGTGGCGTTCCACGTCGTCAGCAATCCCGAATTCCTGAAGGAAGGCGCGGCGATCGAGGACTTCATGAAGCCCGACCGCATCGTGGTCGGCAGCGACGATGCCGACGCCGGCAGGCAGATGCGCCAGCTGTACGCGCCGTTCAGCCGCAACCACGAGAAATTCGTGGAAATGGACATTCGCAGCGCCGAGCTGACGAAGTATGCGGCCAACGCCATGCTGGCCACCCGCATCAGCTTCATGAACGAACTGGCCAACCTGTCCGAACTGCTGGGCGCCGACATCGAGGCGGTACGCCTGGGCATCGGCATGGACCCGCGCATCGGCCCGGATTTCCTGTACGCCGGCATGGGCTATGGCGGCTCCTGCTTCCCGAAGGACGTCAAGGCGCTGGTCAAGACGGCGTCCGACCACGGCCACCGGCTGCACCTGCTGACGGCCACCGAAAAGGTCAACGACGCCCAGAAGGACGTGCTGTTCCGCAAGCTGGTGCGCTTCTTCGGCACGCCCGAGGCGCTGCGCGGCAAGACCATCGCCCTGTGGGGCCTGGCGTTCAAGCCGAACACCGACGACATGCGCGAGGCGCCCAGCCGCGTGCTGGTCGAGGCGCTGTTCGCGGCCGGCGCCAACGTGGTCGCCTACGATCCGGTGGCGAGCACGGAGGCCCGACGCGTGTTGCTGGCCGCGCACGGCGAGGACGTGTGCCGCGCCCAGCTGCGCATCGCCGACTCGGCACGCGCCGCGGTCGAGGGCGCGGACGTGCTGGTGCTGGTCACGGAGTGGAAGGAATTCCGCGCGCCCGACCTGCCGTTCCTGGCCGCCAACCTGAAGATGAAGGCCGTGTTCGACGGCCGCAACATCTACGACCCGGAAGCCTTCGCCGCCGCCGGCCTGGCATACGAGGGCATCGGCCGCCGTTCCGGGAACGCGGCGCGATGACCGTGGAAAAACAGACCATTCTCGTCACCGGGGCCGCCGGCTTCATCGGCAGCGCGGTGGCGGTGCGCCTGGCCGCCATGGGCTACCGGGTGGCCGGTTGCGACAATTTCAACGACTACTACGATCCGGCGCTCAAGCGGCACCGCGTGGCGGCCCTGCTGGGGCCGGCGGGCGTGGACTGCGCCGACGTCGAGCTGAGCGACGCGGCGCAGGCGAATGCGCTGTTCGAACGGGTCAAGCCGGCGCTGGTCGTGCACCTGGCGGCCCAGGCCGGCGTGCGCTATTCGCTGCAGAACCCGGCCGTCTACGTGCAGGCCAACGTGGTCGCCTTCGGCCACCTGCTGGAAGCCTGCCGCGCGCAGGGCGTGCAGCACCTGCTGTACGCCAGCAGCAGCAGCGTCTACGGCGCCAGCGCGCGCACGCCGTTCCGCGAGACCGACGCCACCGACGAGCCGGTGTCGCTGTACGCGGCCACCAAGAAGTCCAACGAACTGATGGCCCATACCTACAGCCACCTGTACGGCATGCCGATCACCGGGCTGCGCTTCTTCACCGTCTACGGTCCCTGGGGCCGGCCGGACATGGCCTATTTCAGCTTCGCGCGCAAGATGCTGGCCGGCGCAAAGATCCCGGTCTTCGCCGAGGGCAAGCTGTACCGCGACTTCACCTATATCGACGACATCGTCGAAGGCGTGGTGCGCCTGCTGTTCAAGCCCTCGATCCACGAAGGCAAGCCCCCGCACGCGATCTTCAACATCGGCAACAACCAGCCGGTGCAAGTGCTGGACTTCATCCGCACGCTGGAAGACGCGTTCCAGGTGAAGGCCGAACTCGACTTCCAGCCGATGCAGCCGGGCGACGTGCCGGCCACGCACGCGGACACGTCCAGGCTGCAGGACTGGGTCGGCTACAAGCCGGCCACGTCGCTGGCGACGGGGCTGGAACGGTTCGCGCAGTGGTACCGGCAGGCGCGCCAGGACGGGGCCGCCTACCTGGCATAAGCACGCCGTATTTTCCCGGCAATCTTGTTCGGGCAGCATCGGAAGGTTATCCGTGTCGACGATGCCTTCCATGCGCACCCACGCCCGCCGTTTTCCCTCTTCCTGTTCGACCGCGCCGGGAATCGGCGCGCGGCCGGCAGCGCCGCCGTCGGGCAATGGCGTGACAATGGTGTCAATACGATTTCGGTGTTCCTGTAAATCCGTGTATCCCCACGCGAACGTCAGGTAAGTATTTGTAAAGTGACCGGACAGGGTGGCGAGCGAGGCATATAGTCCTTATCAGTTTTTCTCTCTCTCCACTCTTGAAGTGGTCTTTGCCCACGGTACCCCCCGTGGGCATTTTTTTGCCCAGGAGTTCGATATGCCGACAAGCCGGCTCGCCCGCACCATCCTGTTCGCGCTCGCCGTCGGCGCGGCCGCCCCCTCGTTCGCCGTGCCGCTGATGGACCTGCGCGTCGAGGACCTGTTGCCGATGGCGTCCGAATGCAAGACGTCGCTGAACCTGAACGCCAACCAGCAGACGCTGTGGAACCAGGTCGAGGGACGCTCGCGCGCCGTGCTGCGCGAACGCCAGCGCCGCCGCGAAACGATCCAGGAACAGGCGAAGGCGCTGCTGGCCCGGCCGGACGTCGAGTTGCGCGAGCTGAACAAGGCCGTCGAGGCCGAACTGGCGCTGGAGGCGGACGAGGACAAGGGCCTGCGCGCAGCGTGGCTGGAGGTGAACGACGCGCTCGACGACAAGCAGCGTGTCCAGGTCGCGACCTTGTTGGGAGAACAATTGATGCGCGTGGTGCCGGAAGGCCGCCCGGGCGGCGAGCGCGGCGCAGAGAAGGGAAGGCGCCCCGGCGGCGGCCACGGCCGCGGCGGCATGGGAGGAATGGGCGGACAGGGC
>DAMAFT010000080.1:0-10858 GCA_031995805.1 Massilia sp. | reverse complement strand
GCTGGGCACGTTGCCGATGCTGGTCGTGGCCCTGCTGCGCAACCGCCAGTACGAGGCGCTGGCGACGCAACTGCAGCAGGACGCCGAACGCGAGCGCCTGGCGCGCGAGCTGTCCGAATCGCAGCTGCGCCTGCTGCGCGCCCAGATCGAACCGCACTTCCTGTTCAACACGCTGGGCGCCGTGCAGCAACTGGCGCAACACGGCGCGCCGCGGGCCGCCGAGCTGACCGCCGACCTGATCGCCTTCCTGCGCGCCAGCCTGGGCGACATGCGCTCCGACCAGGTGGCGCTGGAGGCGGAATTCGGCCTGGTCGAGTCCTACCTGAAGGTGATGCGCACGCGCCTGGGCGAGCGCCTGCGTTTCCGGCTCGACTTGCCGCGCGCGCTGGGCGAAGTACGCGTGCCCAGCATGATCCTGCTGACGCTGGCCGAGAATGCGATCAAGCACGGCATCGAGCCGGCCTTGCGCGGCGGCGAGATCGTCGTCGCGGCATCGGTCGAGACCGCGGCCGCGGCCGGCGGACGCGTGCTGCGCCTGCGCGTGCAGGACAGCGGCGTCGGCATGAGCGCGGTGCCCGGCGCCGGCATGGGCCTGGACAACGTGCGCCACCGCCTGCGCCTGGCGTATGGCGAAGGCGCGTCGCTGGCGCTGCGCGATGCCGGGCCGGGCCTGGTGGCCGACGTGGCGATCCCCTACGCGGCAGCGCAGCCATGACGACGGTCCTGGTCGCCGAAGACGAACCGCTGATGCGCGAGCGCCTGCTCGAGCTGCTGGACGAGGCCTGGCCCGAGGCGCGCGTGGTGCTGGTGGCGGAAAACGGCAACGATGCCTGGGACGGCTTCCTGGAGCAGGAGCCGCAGGTGGCGTTCCTCGACGTGCGCATGCCGGGCCTGTCGGGCCTGGAAGTGGCGGAACGGATCGGCAAGCTGGCGCACGTGGTGTTCGTGACCGCCTACGACCAGTACGCGGTGGACGCCTTCGATGCCGGCGCCGTCGACTACCTGCTCAAGCCGGTGCAGCCCGACCGCCTGCGGCGCGCCGTCGAGCGCATCCGCGCCAGGCTCGACGCGCACCCGGCCGACCTGGGCGAGGTGCTGCGCCAGTTGAAGGCGGCGCTGCCGGAAGGGCGGCGCGAGCGCACGCGCTGGCTGCGCGCCAGCGTCGGCCGCCAGATCCGCGTGATCGACGTGGACGAGGTGCTGTTCTTCCAGTCCGATACCAAGTACACGCGCGTCGTGCTGCGCGACTACGAGGCGCTGCTGCGCACGCCGCTGAAGGATCTGCTGAGCGGATTGGACCGCGACCGCTTCTGGCAGATCCACCGCGGCACGGTGGTCAACGCGACGGCGATCGCGGCGGCGGAGCGCCTCGATGCGGAGCGGATGCAGGTGTCGTTGCGCGGATGCGGCGAGAAGCTGGTCGTCAGCCGGACGTTCGCGCACCTGTTCCGGGATTGACGCAGGCGGCCGAACACCGGGCTGACCCCGCTACACCATCTCGCTGATGATCCCGACGATCTCGTCGCCGTAGGAATTGAGCTTCTTCTCGCCCACGCCCGACACGCCGCGCAACTGGTCGAGCGAGGTCGGCTTGACCTTGGCGATCTCGCGCAGCGTGGCGTCCTGGAACACGACGTAGGCCGGCACGCCGTGCGTGCGCGCCGTCTCCATGCGCCACCAGCGCAGCTTGTCGAACACGGCCTGCTCGGACTTCGACAGTTCCATTTCCTCGTAGCCGCCGCGCGGCGCCGACGTGCGCTTGGGCTTCACCGGCTTCTGGTACTGGCGCAGCTGCACCTTCTGCTCGCCCTTGAGCACGGCGCGCGCCGCTTCCGTCAGCTTGAGCGAGCTGAAGGCGTCGTGGTCGACCGTGACCAGGCCCAGCGCGATGGTCTGGCGCACGATGGCGCGCCATTCCTGCTCGCTGCGTTCGGAGCCGACGCCGAACACGGTCAGTTTGTCGTGGTGCCACTGGCCCACGCGCTCGGACGACACGCCGCGCAGCACGTCGATCACGTGGCCGGCGGCGAAGCGCTGGTCGACGCGGTAGATCGCCGACAGCAGCTTTTGTACCGGCACCGTGGCGTCGAACGAGGTGGGCGGGATCAGGCAGGTGTCGCAGTTGCCGCAGGGGCCGGAGCGCTCGCCGAAGTATTCCAGCAGGCGCATGCGGCGGCAGCTGAGCGTTTCGCACAGGCCCAGCATGGCGTCGAGCTTGGACGACAGCACCCGCTTGAAGTTCTCGTCGGCCTCGGATTCGTCGATCATCCGGCGCTGCAGCACCACGTCCTGCAGGCCGTAGGCCATCCAGGCGGTGGACGGCAGGCCGTCGCGGCCGGCGCGGCCCGTTTCCTGGTAATAGCCTTCGAGCGATTTCGGCAGGTCGAGGTGGCAGACGAAGCGCACGTCCGGCTTGTCGATGCCCATGCCGAAGGCGATGGTCGCGACCATGACGATGTTCTCTTCGCGCAGGAAGCGCGACTGGTTCGACGCGCGCAGCGCGTGGTCCATGCCGGCATGGTAGGCGAGGGCGCGGATGCCGTTCTCGTTCAGGAACTCGGCCGTCTCCTCGACCTTCTTGCGCGACAGGCAGTAGACGATGCCGCAGTCGCCCGGGTGCTCGGTGGTGATGAAGTCGAGCAGCTGCTTGCGGCCGTTGGCCTTTTCGACGATGGAATAGCGGATGTTCGGGCGGTCGAAGGACGACACGAACTGGCGCGCTTCTTCCAGTTGCAGGCGCTGGGCGATCTCGGCGCGCGTGAGCTGGTCGGCGGTGGCCGTCAGTGCGATGCGCGGCACGTGCGGGAAGCGCTCGTGCAGGATCGACAGGCGGATGTACTCGGGGCGGAAGTCGTGGCCCCATTGCGACACGCAGTGCGCCTCGTCGATGGCGAACAGCGAGATGTGGGCGGACTCGAACAGTTCGAGGCAGCGCGGCGTCATCAGGCGCTCGGGGGCCACGTAGACGAGGTCCAGCTCGCCGGTGCGCACCATGCGCTCGATGCGCAGCGTCTCGTCGAAGCTTTGCGTGGAATTCAGGAAGGCGGCGCGCACGCCGACCTCGGCCAGCGCGTCGACCTGGTCCTGCATCAGCGCGATGAGGGGCGACACCACCACGCCGACGCCGTCGCGCAGCAGCGCGGGGATCTGGTAGCACAGCGACTTGCCGCCGCCGGTGGGCATCAGCAC
Source organism: Massilia sp. (assembly GCA_031995805.1). Lineage (GTDB taxonomy): Bacteria > Pseudomonadota > Gammaproteobacteria > Burkholderiales > Burkholderiaceae_D > Telluria. Next base: position 7,669 of record DAMAFT010000080.1, on the reverse strand, counting down.
CAGCGCATCGCCGCCGGCCGCCACGTGCTCGACGATGTCGCCCTGCTGCCCGCGGAACGCGGGATAGCCGAACACCGTCTCCAATACGTGCAGCGCGCGTTGCGGGATGTCGCTCGTCATGATGTCTTGGGATTCCTTGATTTCAGTCCACCCAGGCCACCAGGCCGAAGTGGGCGGTGACCAGCACGACCACACCGAACACGATACGGTACCAGGCGAAGATCGTGAAGTCGTGCGTGCTGATGTAGCGCAGCAGCCAGCGTACGCACAGGAAGGCGGACACGAAGGCGGCCAGGCCGCCCAGGCCGAACAGCGGCAGGTCGGCCACCGACAGCAGGTGGCGTTCCTTGATGACCGAATACACGGTCGCCGCCAGCAGCGTGGGGATGGCCAGGAAGAACGAGAATTCGGTGGCCGCCTTGCGCGACAGGCCGAACAGCATGCCGCCGATGATGGTCGAACCGGAGCGGCTGGTGCCCGGGATCAGCGCGAAGCATTGGGCGCAACCGACCTTGAAGGCGTCCAGCATGGTCATGTCGTCGACGGTCTCGATGCGGTGCGAACCCGGCAGCGTGCGGTGGCGGCGTTCGGCCCACAGGATCACCAGCGCGCCGACGATGAAGGCGGTCGCCACCGGCACCGGGGTGAACAGGTGTTCCTTGATCGCCTTGCTGAACAGGAAGCCGAGGACGGCCGCCGGCAGGAAGGCGACGATCAGGTTGACGACGAATTTCTGCTGGCGCGGCTCCGAGAACATGCCCTTGACCACGACGCCGATGCGCGCGCGGTACTCCCACATGACGGCCAGGATGGCGCCGGCCTGGATCGCGATGTCGAATACCTTGGCCTTGTCGGTCGTGAAGTCGAGCAGGCTGCCGGCCAGGATCAGGTGACCTGTGGACGAGATCGGCAGGAATTCGGTAAAGCCCTCGACGAGGCCCATGATGATCGCCTTGATGGCGAGGATGATGTCCATGTATTGATCTTGTTAAGGTTGTGGGAAGTCGCTGCGGAAGGGCACGGCGCGGGCCGCAAGCTTACCACGAGGAAGGGTTTTGCCGTCGAGTTGGCGGATTACAAGTGGAGGCAATGTTGCCCGAAGCAAGGGGGCCGCGCGACATCATCTAGAAACATTGTCAGGCGGTCAATCGCTCCAGTTCGGCCAGGAATACCAGCGCGTATTCGCGCGTGTCGCCGCACATCTCGCGCGACGGCGGCAGGCTGCCGCAGACGCGCGGGCGGGCCGGGTCGCCGAAGATGCGGCAGCCGTTGGCGTCGTCGAGCTGGATGCAGCGCACGCCGGCTGGCTTGCCGTCCGGCATGCCGGGAATGGGCGACGTGATCGACGGGGCGATGCAGCAGGCGCCGCAGCCGGGGCGGCAACTGGCGGCGGTATCGGGCAATGGAGTCACGGGAACGGTGCGGACGTCAACAGAGGGGTGGCAAGCGCGCCAGTATACTACCGGCAGATACAATGCGTGACAGGCCCTTTCTTGACGGCCCTTGTCGGCAAGTCTATATTTTCGACTCAGCGTTAGTTGACGGACAGAAGCATGCCATGCCCTTTTGACACCAAGCCGCGCTGGGAGCGCCGCAAGGATGCGCGGCCCCAGGAGTTGCTGGATGCCGCCATCGACTTGTTCGTCGAGCGTGGCTATGCCGCCACACGCCTGGAAGACGTGGCGCGCCGCGCCGGCGTCTCCAAGGGCACCTTGTATCTGTATTACGAAAACAAGGAAGAGCTGTTCAAGGCGGTCGTGCGCGGCAGCATCGTCCCGGTCATCGGGGAGGCCGAAGTCTCCGTCGCCGAGTTCGACGGCCACAGCGCCGACCTGCTGCGCCAGCTGATCCACGCCTGGTGGAACCGGCTGGGGGCGACCAAGGTGTCCGGCATCATCAAGCTGGTCACGGCCGAATCCGACAACTTCCCCGAACTGGCCTGCTTCTACCAGGAAGAAGTCATCAACCGCGGTACCAAGACGATGTCGACGATGCTCGAGCGCGGCATCGCACGCGGCGACTTCCGCCCGATCGACGTCGTCATGATGACCCAGGTGCTGGTGGCGCCGATGCTGGCGCTGATCACCTGGAAGCATTCGGTCGGCCCCTGTCCGCGCGCCGAGCTCGACCCGATGGCCTTCCTCGACACCTTCCTCGACATGGCCCTGCACGGCCTGCTGCCGCCCGCCGCCGCTACCCCGCCGGGCGCCCCCTGAATCTCCCTCCTGCGACCGGCACGCCGTTTTCCGGGGTTCATCCCCGTTAAACTGCAGACTGTCGCAATTTCCGCCGGCCCAGGCAATCGTGTCGCTAAGATATGTTTGCTGAAGCCGTTCAACGATAAAATATCGGATTACTTATTTTTCCACCGAGTCTCGAAATGAATATCGAACAAGCCCGCTTCAACATGATCGAACAGCAGATCCGCCCCTGGAACGTGCTGGACCAGGACATCCTCGACCTGCTGCATGTCGTCAAGCGCGAACAATTCGTGCCGGCCGCGTACCAGAACCTGGCCTTCGCCGACGTCGAGATCCCGCTGCCGGGCGGCGCGGCGATGTTCGCGCCGAAGATCGAGGCGCGCGTCATGGAAGAGCTGCAGCTGAAAAAGCATGAAACCGTGCTGGAAATCGGCACCGGTTCGGGCTACATGGCCGCCCTGCTGGCGCACCGCGCCGCCAAGGTCGTGACCGTGGAAATCAATCCGGAAACCGCCGCGCAGGCGCAGCAGAACCTGGCCAAGGCCGGCGTGGTCAACGCCACCGTCGAGCAGGGCAACGGCGCCCAGGGCTGGGGCGACGCGCAGTACGACGTGATCGTGATCTCGGGCGCGCTGGAAGTGCTGCCGGAAGCCATCCTGAAGCAGGTCAAGGTGGGCGGCCGCATCGCCGCCATCGTCGGCCAGCCGCCGGTGATGGAATCGTGCATCGTCACCCGCACCGGCGAAAACAGCTGGAACACCGTCAAGGTGTTCGAGACCAATGTGGCGTACCTCGCCGGCGCCGTGGCGCCGTCGCACTTCCAGTTCTGAGCGGAGGCAAGCACGATGCAGCACATCACCGCCCCCGAGTTGGCCGCCTGGCTGGCCGACCCGTCGCGCCCGAAGCCGCTGCTGCTCGACGTCCGGGAAAACTGGGAGTTCGAGACCTGCAACATCGCCGGCTCGACCCAGATTCCCATGTACCTGATTCCGATCCGCGTGAGCGAACTGGATGACGAGCGCGAGATCGTCTGCGTGTGCCACCACGGCGCGCGCAGCATGCAGGTCGCGGCTTTCCTCGAACGTAACGGATTCAGCAACATCACCAACCTGACAGGCGGAATACACGCCTGGGCCGTGCAGGTCGATCCATCGATGCCGAAGTATTGACGGCGCCCTGTGTCCTCAACTAGAACTCCGACGGAGAAAGTAATGCAGAAACCCCTCATCGCCGTGCTGTTGGCCAGCGCTTTTTCGCTCCACGCGCAGGCGGCCGATTTGCTCCAGGTGTACCAGCAGGCATTGGCGAACGACGCCACCTATGCCAGCGCCCGCGCCTCCGCCGCGGCGGGCCGCGAACGCATCACCCAGGGGCGTGCGGGGTTGCTGCCGACCGTCGGCGTCACCGGCGAGGTCACGCGCGTCAAGAACGACCAGGCGTCGTGGAACGAAGGCCAGATCATCGATCCGAACGATCCGTTCTCGACCGTGCAGGGCAACGAAGGCAGCGCGACCACCAAGAGCTACACGATCTCGCTGCAGCAGCCGCTGTTCCGCTGGGACCGGTGGGAAACCTACCAGCAGAGCAAGCTGCAGCAGGCCATCTCGGAAGCCCAGTTCGCCCAGGCCCAGCAGGACCTGATCGTGCGCGTGGCGCAAGCCTATTTCGACGTGCTCGCGGCCCAGGACACGCTGGAATCGACGCGCTCGCAAAAGGTCGCGACGACCGAGCAGCTGGCCTCGGCCAAGCGCAACTTCGAGGTCGGCACCCAGACCATTACCGATACCCATGAAGCCCAGGCCGCCTACGACCTGGTGGTGTCGCAGGAACTGGCGGCGGTGAACGACCTGGAAAACAAGAAGACGGCGCTGCAGGCCATCATCGGCACGGCGCCGGCCGCCCTGGCCATCCTGCGTACCGGCGTGGCGCTGACGGCGCCGCAGCCGGCCAACGTCGACCAGTGGGTGTCGGCGGCCGAGAACCAGAACTATGCCGTCAGCGTGGCCCAGCTGCAGCTGGAATCGGCCAAGCGCGACATCTCGAAGAACCGCGCCGGCCACTACCCGACGCTGGACCTGGTGGCCGCCTCGCGCCACTCGCGCACCGACGGCCAGACCTATTTCTCGGGCCGCCAGACCGGCAACTCGGTCGGCGTCCAGTACAGCATCCCGATCTTCCAGGGCTTCGCCGTGACCAGCCGCGTGCGCGAATCGATCGCGCTGGAAGACAAGGCCCGCAACGACCTCGAAGCGAACCGCCGCAATGCGGCGCTGACGGCGCGCCAGTCCTTCCTGGGCGTGAACACCGGCATGGCGCAGGTGAAGGCGCTGGAAGCGGCGGAAGTGTCGAGCAACTCGGCGCTGGAATCGAACAAGCTGGGCTACCAGGTCGGCGTGCGTATCAACATCGACGTGCTGAACGCCCAGCGCCAGCTGTACCAGACCCGCACCGACCTCGCCAGGGCGCGCTACAACACGATCCTGGCCGGCCTGCGCCTGAAGGCGGCGGCGGGTTCGCTGCGCGAGGAAGACCTGCAGCCGGTGAATGCGTTGTTGCAGCAGCCTTGACCGGATACACCGCCAGCCCCTGAAACGTCCTCCCCGCCTTCGCGGGGAGGACGTTTTTACTTGTCAGGCATGTTTCAGGCCGCCTTCTGCTCGGCCAGCCTGCGCCACGCAATCATCTCCGCAATGGTCAGGATCGGGAACCCGCGCGCACGCGCGAACGTTTCGATCGCCTCGCCGCGCATCATGGTCCCGTCCTCGTTCATCAGTTCGCACAGCACGGCGGCCGGCTGCAGGCCCGCCATGACCGACAGGTCGACGGAGCCCTCGGTATGGCCGGCGCGGCCCAGCACGCCCGCCGGGTTGGCGCGCAGCGGGAACACGTGGCCCGGGCGCACCAGGTCGGCCGGCCTGGCGTCGGGCGCGATGGCGGCGCGGATCGTGGTCACGCGGTCGGCCGCCGAGACGCCGGTGGTGACGCCTTCGCGCGCCTCGATCGAGACGGTGAACGGGGTGCCGTAGCGGCTGCCGTTCTCGGCGGCCATCGGCGGCAGTTCCAGCGCGCGCACCTTGTCGGTCGACAGGCACAGGCAGACGATGCCGCTGCATTCGCGGATCAGCAGGGCCATGGTCTCGTTCGTGAGCTTTTCGGCCGAGACGATCAGGTCGGCCTCGTTCTCGCGGGCGAAGTCGTCGAGCAGGATGACGGGGATGCCGGCGCGCGTGGCGTCCAGGGCGGCGGCGATGCGGCCCTGCAGGTCGTCGCTCTGCAGGATGAAGCTGGTGCTGTTGTTGATGGTGGTGGTGGTCATTGAGACGCTCCTCGCAATGGAAAGTAATAGCGAAAAACGCATCAGGGCAAAGCGCAACGGCGCGTCCGCGCATGCCGCGGCGGCACGCGAACGCGTAATGACGCACATCTTCTTTCATCCGGACTATACCGTCGGCCCTGGCTTCGCACCAGGTCTGCTGACCCTGCCGGGAACCGGCAGGCGCTCGCGGGCTCGGCCGTGATGGCCATACCGCCGGTGGGGAATTCCACCCCGCCCCGAAGACGTATTTGATTTACATAAGGTCCGTCAAGAAACGGACCGCAGGATTGTAGCAGGGCGGCGCGCACGCTGCCGGGAAGGCCTCAGTTCTTCAGCCCGCCGCCGCCGGCATCGTCGGCGCGCTGGATCAGCTCGACCTTGTAGCCGTCCGGGTCGGTGATGAAGGCGATCACGGTGCTGCCGCCCAGGACCGGACCCGGCTCGCGGGTGATGTTGCCGCCGGCCGCGCGCACCTGCTCGCAGGTTTTATAGATGTCCTCGGCCGACAGGGCGATGTGGCCGTAGGCGGTGCCCATCTCGTACTTGTCGACGCCCCAGTTGTAGGTCAGCTCGATCTCGGCGTGGTCCGGGTTGTTGCCGTAGCCGACGAAGGCCAGGCTGTACTTGTACTCGGTATTCTCGCTGGTACGCAGCAGCTTCATGCCCAGTACCTTGGTATAGAAGTCGATGGAGCGCTGCAGGTCGCCGACGCGGAGCATGGTGTGCAGGAGGCGCATGGTTGTCCTTGTTCGTGTGTGGGGAAAACCGCGATTCTATGCGCTCGTCGGGTTTCTTGCTGGCGCAGCCTACCGCTCCGCTTGAAACCGGGGTCAGAGCCCTTGAAAAGCGACACCGGGCTCCGACCCCTCGGCGCTAGGCCTGCAACTTCGCGTCCAGCGTGATGGTGGCATTGAACAGCTTCGACACCGGGCATCCTTCCTTGGCCTTGCGCGCCGCCTCCTGGAACGCTTCCTCGCTGGCGCCCGGGATGGTGGCCACCAGTTCCAGGTGCACGGCCGTGATGGCGAAGCCGCCTTCGACCTTGTCGAGCGAGACGGTGGCGCTGGTTTCCAGCTTTTGCGCCGTCATGCCGGCCTGGCCCAGCTGGCCCGACAGGGCCATCGTGAAGCAGCCGGCGTGCGCCGCCGCCAGCAGTTCCTCGGGATTGGTGCCGGGACCGTCCTCGAAGCGGGTGTTGAAGCCGTACTGGCTGTCCTTCAGCACGCCGCTCTGCGTCGACACGGCGCCCTTGCCGTCCTTGAGTCCGCCGCTCCAGACGGCGCTGCCCTTGCGTTTGATCGTCATGACATCCTCCTGTTTATTTGCCGGCCGGCGCGATGCGCCAGACGATGTTGCCGACGTCGTCCGCCAGCAGGATGGCGCCGTCCTTGGCCACCACGACGCCGACCGGACGGCCGTAGGCCTGTTCGTCCTTGCTCAGGAAGCCGCCCAGCACGTCCTGCGGCGGGCCGCTCGGCTTGCCGTCGGCGAAGGGGACGAAGACCAGCTTGTAGCCGGAATGCGGCTTGCGGTTCCACGAGCCGTGCTGGCCGATCAGGGCGCCGTTGGCGTACTGCGGCATCAGCTTGCCGTCGTAGAAGGCCAGGCCCAGCGAGGCGGTGTGCGCACCGACGGCGAAGTCGGGCACGATGGCCTTGGCGACCAGGTCGGGACGCTGCGGCTTGACGCGGTCGTCGACGTGCTGGCCGTAGTAGCTGTACGGCCAGCCGTAGAAGCCGCCGTCCTTGACGCTGGTGATGTAGTCGGGCACGAGGTCGTTGCCGATCTCGTCGCGCTCGTTGACGGCGGTCCAGAGCTGCTTGCTCTGCGGCTGGAAGGCCAGGCCGTTCGGGTTGCGCAGGCCGCTGGCGAACACGCGCGCCTTGTTGCTGGCGATATCGTATTCCCAGATCGCGGCGCGGCCTTCCTCGGCCGGCATGCCGTTCTCGGCCACGTTGCTGTTCGAACCCACCGTGATGTACAGCTTCTTGCCGTCCGGCGACGCGATCACGTTCTTGGTCCAGTGGTGGTTGATGCCGGCCGGCAGGTCGAGCACCTTGCTGCCCTTGGCCGCGATGCTGGTCTCGCCGGTTTTATACGGGAACTTCCATAGCGCGTCGGCATTCGCGATGTACAGGTCGTTGCCGACCAG
>DAMAFT010000079.1:0-10880 GCA_031995805.1 Massilia sp. | reverse complement strand
GTGGTCGAGGTCGATCATCACCAGCGACAGCGCGGCGCCGTCCTGGCGCGCCCGCGCGACCAGGCGCGGCAGCATGTCGTTCAGCCAGGCACGGTTGTACAGGCCGGTGAGGCCGTCGTTGAACGAGAGCTGGCGGTAGAACTCGCCCAGCTTCTGGCGCCGGCGCAGCAGCGCGTTGGCGGCGCGGATGCGGAACGACAGCAGGCGCAGCATGTTGCGGGCCACGCCGTGATGGCGCTCGATCAATTGCCACACCAAATCAGGCTCGATCACCAGCAGCTCGGTGTCTTCCAGCGCGACCATGGCGGCCAGGTTGGCGGCCTCGTCCAGCACCGACTGCTCGCCCACGCTCTCGCCGGGCAGGATGTGCTCGAGGCGTTCGTCGCCGACCGACCACGACGCTTCCACGCCGAGCGCGCCCGCCAGCACGATGTACAGGCGCGCGCGCAAGCCTTCCTGGACCTGGTCGCCCTTCGCCACCCGCACGATCGTGCAGTTGGCGAGCTCGGCCGCGACGGCCGGGGTGGCGGCGCCGCGGAACAGCTCGAGATCGCCGATGGCGTAGCGGGAAGCACCGAAGGTGCCGGTCGGTTGCATGGAGTCTCCGGTGACTTCTGGGATCGGGAATATATTGACAGCCCCGCATGATACCGTATCGCAATCCCATGCGCTGCCTGGCGTGGCCTGCCCAATGATGTTCCAATGGCGCCATGACCGAAAAAAACGACACCAAGAACGACGGCCTCGTCGATGCGCTCGGCCGGCGCCACGCCCGGGCGCCGGACGCCCGCATCGTCTGCCTCGTGCCCTCGATCACCGAGCTGCTGTGCACGCTCGACCTGGCCCCGCGACTGGTGGGGCGCACCGGCTTCTGCATCCACCCGCGCGACGTCGTGGCCGCCATTCCCAAGGTGGGCGGCACCAAGGACGTCAACCTCGACAAGATCCGGCGCCTGGCGCCCACGCACGTGGTCGTCAACATCGACGAGAACGAGAAGCCGACCGTGGACGCGCTCGCGCAGTTCGTGCCGCACGTCGTCGTCACGCACCCGAACGCGCCGCGCGACAACCTGGCGCTGGCGCGCCTGCTGGGCGGCATCTTCGGCGCGGAGGAGGCCGCGGCGCGCTGGTGCGGCGCGTTCGAGCAGGAATACGCGGCCCTGCGCGCCGTGCCGCCGGGTCCGCCGCGCAAGGTGCTCTACTGCATCTGGCAGGATCCGTGGATGACGGTGTCGCGCGATACCTATATCGCCGCCATGCTGGCCGAGCTGGGCTGGTCGGTGCCGGACCTGGGCGCGGCGCGCTATCCGCGCTTCGACTGGTCGCAGGCGCTGGTGGACGGTCTCGACGCGGTGCTGCTGTCGACCGAACCGTACCGCTTCACGGACGCCCATGCGGACGCGCTGGAAAGGCAGCTCGGCATACCGGTGCTGCTGGTCGACGGCGAGATGATGTCGTGGTACGGCAGCCGGGCGCTGGACGGCTTGCGCTACCTGCGCACGTTGCGGGCGCTGCTGGAAGGGGCGTGAAGCGCACCGCGCGTCGCTCCGGCGCAGGCCGGGGCGACGCGCGGTGCGCGAGGATCACGTCCCGCTGGTCAGGTTCTTGTCCGCCATCGGATCGATGTCGATGGGCGCCGGCTCGCGCAGCTTCTTGTCGTTCAGGCGGCCCAGGGCGCTGTCCAGCGCGCGCTGCAGCTTGCCGACGGCGGCCGTGATCGACAGTTGCAGGTTTTCCGCGTGCGCATGCACCACCACCGGCGCATAGCCGGACACGCGTGCTTCCATCATGCAGTAGTTGCTGCCGTCCTCGTGCTTCTGGCTGTTCTCGTTGCTCACGTGGACGTCGACGCGGCGCACCTGCTCGAAGCGGCCGATCGCGGATTCGACGCTGCTGCGCACGCGCTCGTCGAGACCCTGGTGGCGGTCGATCGTGTTGTCGGTATTAACATTGATTTCCATAAATTGCCTCCTTTGTCATGCGGTTGGAATGATCATACCTGTCTTGTCGCAAGAACCATGTGGGGGAACGCACGCTCGACGTCAAGTCAGGCGTTGACGACGCTGGCGGCGATATTGATCGACAGGCCCAGGATGACCAGGTTGAAGAAGAAGGCCAGCACGGACTGGCCGAGCACCAGCTTGCGCATTGGGCGGGTGGCGACCGCCACGTCCGAGGTCTGGACGGCGATCGAGATCGTGAAGGAGAAATACAGGAAATCCCAGTAGTTCGGCTCGACGTCCGGTTCCGGGAAGCGCAGCGGCGGGCCGCCCGCGCCGTGGTCGCTGCAGTAGTACAGGTGGGCGTAGTGCAGCGCGAACAGCACGCCCACCAGCAGCCAGGAGCCGATCACGGTCAGGATCGTGAAGCCGTAGTGCAGCGCGGCCTCGTCGCCGCCGACCTTGCCCATGCGCGCCAGTTCGCTGACGATGGCGTACAGGCTCAGGACGGCGCCGGCCAGCATCATGCACAGCACGGCGTGCGCGCTCTGGTCCTGGCGCCGCGCCATCTCGCGCACCTTGCGGTGGTCGGCGCGCATCATCAGCCACGCCATGTTCGCCAGGTACAGCCAGGCGCCGCCGTTCCAGCCGACCAGCGCGCGCCGCAGCCAGGCGTGGGTGCCGGGCAGCAGCAGCCCGACCGCCACGCCGAACGCGATCGCCAGCACCAGGTGCGGCCGCGCACGCACGAAGCGCAGCGGCCAGCGCCGCGGCGCGCGCGCGCGGCCGGGCGGTTGGGCGGGCCGCCTGGCGCTCATGAGGCGGCCTTCGCCTTTTCCTCGGCCTCGTGGTGCGGGAAGCGGTCCATGCGCGACAGCACCGGGAACAGCTTCATCCAGGTGCCCGTCACGACGAGCGTGGCGACGCCGCCGAAGATGACGGCGCGCACCAGGCCCAGCCAGCTCGCCGTCAGGCCCGACTCGAATTCGCCCAGTTCGTTGGACGCGCCGATGAAGACCGCGTTGACGGCGCTGACGCGGCCGCGGATCTCGTCCGGCGTCTCGTACTGCACCAGCAGGTGGCGGATGTAGACGCTGATCATGTCGCCGGCGCCGAGCAGGAACAGGGCGACCAGCGCCACCGGGAAGCTGTGCACCAGGCCCATCGTCACGGTCGCCAGGCCGAACAGGGCCACGCCGCCGAACATCCAGGCGCCGACGCGGCGCGTGATCGGGTGGAAGGCCAGCACGATCGAGCACAGCGCGGCGCCGGCGCCGGGCGCCGTGCGCAGCAGGCCGAGGCTGGTGGGGCCGGCGCCGAGGATGTCGTGGGCATAGGCCGGCAGCAGGGCGGTGACGCCGCCGAACAGCACGGCGAACAGGTCGAGCGAGATCGCACCGAGCACGATCGGGCGCGAGCGCACGAAGCGCAGGCCCTCGAGCAGGGTGCTCCAGCTGACCGGCGCCTTGTTGCGCGCCTGCGGCATGCTCCTGGTGCCGGCCATCAGCAGCACCGCGAGCAGCAGCAGGGTGCTCGACACCGCGTACACGAAGTTCGGACCGAACACGTACAGCAGGCCGCCGACCACGGGACCGGCGATCACGGCCACCTGGAAGGTCGAGGAGCTCAGCGCGACGGCCTGCGAGAACTGCTCGGTGGGCACCAGGTTCCTCAGCACGGCCTGCGAGGCCGGCATCATGAAGGCGCGCGCGCTGCCGTACAGCACCAGCACGGCGAACACGGGCCAGACCACGTGGCTGCCGGACAGCGTGAACACCATCAGCAGCAGGCTGCACAGCAGCTGGGTGCCGAGGCACAGCAGCACGATGTTGCGGCGGTTGTAGGTGTCGGCGACGTGGCCGGCCCACAGGATCAGCACCAGGAAGGGCGCGAACTGGGCCAGGCCGATGAGACCCAGGTCGAACAGGCTGCCGGTGATCTGGTACACCTGCCAGCCGACGGCGACGCTCTGCATCTGGACGGCGAGGGTGCCGAGGAAGCGCGAGGACAGGTAGAAGGACAGGTTACGGTTGCGCAGGACGGCAAGGCCGCCTGCCTGGGAAGACGATGGCATAGGGGGTGGACAGGGTGGGAAGACGGGCAGGCTTCATTGTGCCCTATATGCCGGATCTATGCTGTCTTGACATCGCCTGCCGGCAGGGTGCGCACGGGGTGCGCACCGCACAGGTCACGCCGCCAGGTCGGCCTCGGTGGTGAAGGCGTCGGCGTAGAACTCGTCCGCCGGCAGGCCGCACTGCGCCACGTATTCCGCGCGCGCCGCGTCGACCATCGCCGGCGCGCCGCAGGCGTAGACCTGGTGGCCGGAGAGGTCGGGGATGTCCTGCATCACGGCCGCGTGGACCCAGCCGGTGCGGCCGGTCCAGCCGTCTTCGGGCAGCGCGTCCGACACCACCGGCACGTAGCGCAGCCAGGGCAGCTCGCGCGCCCACTGCGTGCACAGGTCGTGCATGTACAGGTCCTGCGGGCGGCGGCCGCCCCAGTACAGCGCCACCGGACGCTCGGACTTCAGGTGGATCATGTGCTCGACCAGCGCCTTCACCGGCGCGAAGCCGGTGCCCGAGGCCAGCAGCACGATCGGCTTGGCGCTGTCCTCGCGCAGGAAGAAGGTGCCCAGCGGGCCCTCGAAGCGCAGGATGTCGCGTTCCTTCATGGCGCCGAACACGTGGTCGGTGAACAGGCCGCCCGGCAGGTGGCGGATGTGCAGCTCGACCGGGCCGCTGAAGGACGGCGCGGTGGCGATGCTGTAGGCGCGGCGCTTGCCGTCCTTCAGCAGGAACTCGACGTACTGGCCGGCGCGGTAGGCCAGCGCCTCGTTGGCCGGCAACTGCAGCGTGAGGACGGCGACGTCCGGCGCGGCGCGGCGGATGGCCTGCACGCGGGTCGGCATCTTGCGCACCGGGTAGTCGGTGCTGCCGCCGACCTCGCGCGCCTCGATCACCAGGTCGCCCTCCGGCACGGCGCAGCAGAACAGCGCATAGCCTTGCAGCTTTTCCTGCTCGGACAGGGCGCGCGCCTGGTGCGGCTTGTGGTGGATCGCGCCTTCGACGACCTTGCCCTTGCAGGAACCGCAGGCGCCGTTCTTGCAGCCGTAGGGCAGGCCGATGCCGGAGCGGATCGCCGCGCCGAGCACGGTGTCGTCCCCCTCGCAGTCGAAATGGTGGCCGCTGGGCTGGACAGTGATCTGGAACGTCATACAATCCTCGAATGAATACGAATAATGGAAGTCAAAATACGGACAAGGGCGCGCGCGCGTTCGGCAAGCCGCGCCTGCTGGTGGTCGGCTGCGGCGACGTCGGCATGCGCCTGCTGCCGCTGCTGCGCGGGCGATTCCGCGTGTTCGCCGTCACCAGCTCGCCTCAGCGCTGCGCGGCGCTGCGCGCGGCCGGGGCGATCCCCGTCGTGGCCGACCTCGACCGGCCGGCCACGCTGAAGCGCCTGGCCGGGCTGGCGCAGCGGGTGGTGCACCTGGCGCCGCCGCCGCAACAGGGCGCGCTCGATGTGCGTACGCGCAACCTGACCGCCATTCTACCCGAGGGGGCGCAGGTGGTTTACATCAGCACCAGCGGCGTCTACGGCGACCGTGGCGGGGCGCCGACGCCGGAAACGGCGCCGGTCGCGCCCCGCAACGCCCGCGCCGCGCGCCGCGTCGACGCCGAACGGGTGTTGCGCGCCTGGGCGCTGGCGGCGGGCGGCCGTGTCTCGATCCTGCGCGCGCCCGGCATCTATGCGCGCGACCGCCTGCCGCTCGAGCGCCTGCAGCGCGGCACGCCGGCGCTGGCGCCGCAGGACGACGTGTACACCAACCATATCCACGCCGACGACCTGGCCCTGCTGGCGGCGCTGGCGCTGTTCCGCGGGCGGCCGGGACGGGTCTACAACGCGTCCGACGACACCCACATGAAGATGGGAGAGTATTTCGACCTGGTCGCCGATACGTTCGGCATGCCCCGGCCGCGGCGCCTGGCACGCGCCGACCTGGCGCGCACGGTGTCGCCGCTGCTGCTGTCCTTCATGTCGGAATCGCGCCGGCTCGAGAATGGCCGGCTACGCCGCGAACTGCGCGCGCGGCTACGCCATCCGCGCCTCGAGGACGCCGTCGCAGCCATGAAATCATGATGAAATGACAAAAATAAGGACGGCTTAAGCAAATAATAATTGATCCATGTATCATTCGGGTGCGCCGTAGAGCGACCATACAAATACATAGTAATTCCCGAAACTAACGTATTTTTCATTACCCATCTTGGGTTATGGAGAATATCCCATGGATTATCATTTTTGAAAGAGACCGTCATGCCCATCCGTCGTATTCCGGATGGCGCCGACTACGACCCGAACCGGGTCCTCGACGCCATCATCACCAAACTGCGCCTGAAGAACGATGCCGCCCTGTCGCGCGTGCTTGAAGTCGCGCCGCCCGTGATCAGCAAGATCCGCCACAACACGCTGCCGATCGGCGCCACCATCCTGCTGCGCATGCACGAGGTGTCGGACTACAGCATCCGCGAACTGCGCGCCCTGATGGTGCGCGAACACGCCCCGAACGACAGCGAGGCGCTGGCCGCCTGAGCGGCCGCACGCGAAAAAGCCCGTAGCGCAAGCGCGAACGGGCCAGGCCGGCAAGGCCGCCGCGAGTAGCGACCGGACCAGGAGAAAGCGGGTTGGATATTCAGGCGGCGGCGTGCGCCGGTGCGGTGGACCAGGTCATGGCCCCGTCCGCGATGCGCATGCGGCGCGCGCCGGGGCCGGCGCAGTACGCCGTGGCCGCGGCGCCGGGACCCGCGCAATAGGCCGTATCGAGACGGAGCGCGTCCGCCTGCTTGCCCGGACCGGCGCAATAGGCCGTGTCGAGGCGGGCCGCATCCGCCTGCTTGCCGGGGCCGGCGCAATAGGCGCTGTCGAGGTCCCTTCCCCCGGCCTTCGCGCCCGGGCCCGCGCAATACGCGGCGGCGACGCCGTCGTCGCGGATGCCCGCGCCCGGATACGCCTCGCCGAACGTGGCTTCGTACAGGGTGCGCATGCGTTCGCCGCTATCGACGCGGAATTGCGCGTCCGCGCCGCCGCGCATGCCGACGTACGGGTAGTGGTGCAGGAAGTAGCCGAACGCCGCCTCGCAATCGCGCGCGTACTTCATGGTGTCGAGGATGTGGTAATGCCAGAAGACGTCGACGTCGACCAGCGGCGCGGTGTCCTCGTCCGGATACATCTTCATCAGGCACAGGAAGCGGCGGTATTCCTTTTCGACGGCATTCGCCTTGTCCCGGCTCCAGCCCGCGCCGGATGCAGCATGCATCAGCTTGGCCTTGATGGGTTCCAGGTCGAGTTTCATGATGGTGTTGAACAGGTCGTTGGCATTCATGGTCATCCTCATCGTGATGTTGATATCGTTGTGTACTGCTTCCCCAGTTTTTGTGTGGTACTGCAGTGTCTCGTGCCGGAATCCTCCTTTTCCGCCGTTTCCACCGGCGCGACGTCGATTTGTCGTTGATGTGTGTTACTTAGGTTCAATATAGTTGACGCAATTGCAGTTAATCTTGCGTTTTGTCAAAAGCTTGCCTGGGGTTGCCGTAATGCCACGGCAATGGCATTCCGGGCAATCCGATCGTCAGATCACGGCCGAGCCCGGCTGCAGCTCGTCCTCGGGATAGGGGGCGAGCGGGGACGTGCCGATCACCGGCGCCGACACCATCACCGTCGTGCCGCCGTCCGGTTCGCTGAACACGGCGCAGGTGCCGCCCAGGATGACGATGCGTTCCTCGATGCCGACCAGCCCGAACGAGCCGTACTTGTTGCGCCCGCCCGGCGGCAGGCCGCAGCCGTTGTCGCGCACCGACAGCGACAGCCAGTCGCCGTTCAGGCGCAGTTCGACCACGACCTCGCTGGCGTTGGCGTGGCGGACGATATTCGTCAGCGACTCCTGCAGGATGCGGAAGAAGGCGGTGGCGCAGTGGTCGGGCAGGGCGATCTCGCCATGGTCGTCCTCGATGCGGCAGCGGATGCCGGTGCGGCGCTGGAACTGGTTGACCTGCCACTCGACGGCGGCGGACAGGCCCAGGTCGAGCACCGTCGGACGCAGGTCGTTGATGATCTGGCGCACGCTCTTGATCGTGGTATCGATCTGCAGCAGCGTCGCGCGGGCGCGCTTGTGCAGGAAGCTGTGGCTGCCGCGCGTGCGCGTGGCCAGCAGTTCGGTCTCGATGCGCAGCGCCAGCAGGTTCTGCCCGAGGTCGTCGTGGATCTCGCGCGCGATGCGCTTGCGCTCGAGTTCCTTGATCTGGTAGGCGTGGTCGGCCAGGCGGCGCAGCTTCTGGTGCGACACCTGCAGCTTGCCCTGGCTCTCGCGCAGCTCGCTGGTCATTTCCTGCGCCAGCTCGAGGGCGGCGCGGCGCGACGAGGTCAGCATCTGCAGCAGCGCGTACAGCAGGATCGAGCCGAGGAAGCCGAACACCATCATGAGCTTCGGGTAGTAGTCGTCGAACTCCGTGTGCAGCGCCGCCTTCGGCACGCTGTAGGTGGTCTTCCAGGGCCGGCCGTTGAAGTCCAGCGGCAGGGTGACGGAAAACACGCCGTCGCCCTGGTCGAGGGCCGGCGTCGGGTCGATGTCGTTGCCGCGGCTGTCGAACAGCGTCAGCGGGCGGCCCGAGACGTCGCGCCCGTGGACGTCCATGCGCTGGCCGGTGTCGTACAGCGTCATGCGCACGCCGGACACCGGCATCTCGTCCATCACGCCGTGCAGCAGCTTCGGCAGGCTGAACGCCAGGCCGATCGAGCCCGCGTAGCCGGCGCGGCGCTGCTCGACGGTGGCCGTCGGCACGTTCGCCCGGTACACCGGCAGGCGCATCCCCAGGTGATTATTGTTCGGCCCCGACAGCGCGGGAATCGGCGTGCCGGCGGCGTGCAGCATGCCGCTGTCGCGCGACTGCAGCAGTTGCGAGCCGAAGTAGCGGTTGGCCATCAGGTCCAGGCCGTAGTGGTCGAGGAAGCGCGCATCCGGTTCGATGTGCGTGACCACCAGGTAGGCGTCGCGCCGGCCCGGCGGCTGGACGGCGATCCGGTCGCCCGGCGGCAGGCAATGGCCCACCTCGGCCTGCAGCCGGGCGAGCATGGCGGGCAGTCCGGCGTGGTCGACCGCCATGGCGTAGTTGATGGTGTCGACGGCCGGGAAGTTCGCGCGCAGGTCGAGCAGGCGCACGTATTCGTGGAACTGGTGATGGGTGAAGCCGTCGACGCTCTGGATCATGCTGCCGGCGCCGCGCAGCAGGTCGGTATACGACTTGATGCGCACGCCGATCACGCTCTGCGCATAGCGGGCATGGTTGATGAAGCGTTCCTGGGCATCGCTCTCGATCGAGCGCTGGGTGACCATGTACAGCGCGCTGCCGATCAGCGACGACAGCAGGGCGCCGGTCCAGAACGACAGGCGGGTGACCGAGAACGCGTCCTTCAACACCGTCGACATGGCTGCTCTCCCGAAGCGTCGGCCCCGGCGGCATGCCGGTGACGAGTTAATCCGTTGCAACTTACGCAATTCGGATGCGGCAGGAACCTAGCAGGGTGGGGAGTTGGCGGGGCGATGGTTTGGGATTAAGCCATCAAAACAGGAACGTCGTCCCCGCCTGCGCGGGGACGACGTCCGTGGGATGCGCGCTGTGCGGTGAGTGCGTGCTCACCAATGCATCACTTGCCCCAGCTGTCCTTGAGCGTGGTGACGCGGTTGAACACCGGCTTGCCCGGCTGCGAATCGACGCGGTCGGCGACGAAGTAGCCGTGGCGCTCGAACTGGAAGCGCTGGTCGGCGACGGCGTCCTTCAGCCCCGGTTCCAGGTAGGCCTTGACCGTTTCCAGCGCGTTCGGGTTGAGCACGCTCTTGAAGTCCTTGCCGCCGGCGTCCGGCTGCGGGTCCAGGAACAGGCGGTCGTACAGGCGCACTTCGGCTTCCAGGGCGTGGCTGGCGCTGACCCAGGTGATGTTGCCCTTGACCTTGTAGGTGTCGGCGCCCGGCGTGCCCGATTTCGAATCCTCGAAATAGTTCACGTGGACGGCCGTCACGTTGCCGTGCTCGTCCTTGTCGAAGCCGGTGCACTCGACCACGAAGCCGTACTTCAGGCGCACGCGCGCGCCCGGCTTGTCGGCGGTCGGCGGGGTGAAGCGGTGGTAGCCCTTGGACGGGACTTCCATGAAGTCTTCCTGCTCGATCCACAGTTCCCTGGTGAACGGGAAGGCGCGGGCGCCCAGTTCCGGATGGTGCGGGTGGACCGGGGCGCTGCATTCGACGACCTGGCCTTCCGGGAAATTGTCGACGATCAGCTTGAGCGGACGCAGCACGGCGATCGCGCGCGGCGCCTTCGGGTCGAGGTCGTCGCGCAGCGCGCCTTCCAGCGTGCTCATGTCGATCCAGCCGTCGACCTTGGACACGCCGATGCGCTCGCAGAACAGCTGGATCGATTCCGGCGTGTAGCCGCGCCGGCGCAGGCCGACGATGGTCGGCATGCGCGGGTCGTCCCAGCCCGTGACGATGCCGTCGTCGACCAGCTGGCGCAGCTTGCGCTTGGAGGTGACGACATAGGTCAGGTTCAGGCGCGAGAATTCGTACTGGCGCGGCACCGGGCGGCGGAAGAAGCCGCCGTCGGCCAGCGTCCCGACCAGCCAGTCGTAGAACGGGCGGTGGTCGGTGAATTCCAGCGTGCACAGCGAGTGCGTGATGTCTTCCAGCGCGTCCGAGATCGGATGCGTGTAGTCGTACATCGGGTAGATGCACCAGGCGTCGCCGGTACGATGGTGGTGCGCGTGGCGGATGCGGTACAGGGCCGGGTCGCGGTTGGTCATGATGGGCGAAGCCATCGCGTCCTCGCTCATCTTGGCGCGCAGGATGTGCTCGCCGTCCTTGTACTTGCCGGCCTTCATGTCGCGGAACAGTTG
>DAMAFT010000078.1:0-10883 GCA_031995805.1 Massilia sp. | reverse complement strand
AGGCGGAACGGCCAGCGGTTCTTGACCAGCAGCGCGATCACCGGCTCCATGTCCTCTTCCATCGATGCCGGCAGGTCGGGGCGCGGCTCCAGGAAGTTCTCGAAGTCGGCCGCGCTGGCCACCAGGTTCTCGCCGCCGCCCTCGGCCGAGAAGCCGTTCGGATAGAACATGTGGTCGTTCTGCTTCGGGTGGGTGAGCGTGAGCCAGCGCTGGAAGTCTTCCAGCTCCTTGCCGGCGCGCTGGGCGAACAGGTAGTAGGAGGTGCGGACGGTCAGCTTGCCCTGGCGCGCCAGTTCCAGCGACACGCCGTAGTCGTCAGGATAGTTCTGGAAGCCGCCGCCGGCGTCGATCGCGCTGGTCACGCCCAGGCGGTTCAGCTCGCGGTAGAAGTGCAGCGTCGAGTTGACCTGGTCGGCGCGCGACAGCTTGTTGGTCTTGGCCAGCGTCGAATACAGGATCAGGGCGTTGGGCTTGGCGATGAGTTTCCCGGTCGGCTTGCCGTCGGCGCCGATTTCCACTTCGCCGTCCTTGTACTTCGTGTCCTTCGTATAGCCGAGCGTCTCGACGCCCTTCTTGTTGAGGAAGCCCAGGCCGTACAGGTAGAGGATGAACACCGGCTTGTCCGGCACGGCGGCATTGATTTCCTCGAGCGTCGGCAGGCGCTTTTCCTCGAACTGGTATTCGTTCCAGCCGCCCACGACCTTGACCCACTCGCCGTCCGGCGTGCGCGCCGCCTGCTCCCTGAGCATCTCGAGCGCGCGCTTGAGCGACGTGACGCCGTCCCAGCGCAGTTCCATATTGTAGTTCAGGCCCTCGCGGATCACGTGCAGGTGCGAGTCGTTCAGGCCCGGGATCACGGTGCGTCCGCCGGCGTCGACCAGCTGCGTGTCCGGGCGCTTGAGCTTGAGCATCTGTGCATTGCTGCCGGTGGCCAGCACCTTGCCGTCCTTGACGGCGACGGCCTGGACGAACTCGCCCTCCTTCGCCATGGTGGCGATCTTGCCGTTGGTGAGGATCAGGTCGGCCTGGGCCGAGGCGCCGGCGGCGGCGAACAGCGCGGACAGCGCGAGGGCGAGGGTGGCCGTGGTGTGGACGGGTTTCATGGGTTTTCTCTCTTTTAATTGGGTGCAAACAGCCGCACCGCATGCGGCGTGTCGACGATGCGTAGGGTGGGCATTCGAGGCCGGGGGCCTCAAATGAAACGTGCCCACCAGGGTGTTACCGGGATGCCGGCGCGGCCGTCACGGATAGCGGACCGGCCTGCCGGGAAGGTCCGGCAAGGGAATGAACTCGGTCTCCCCCGGCACCTGCGGGAAGCGCTGCGCGCGCCAGTCTTCCTTGGCCTGCTCGATGCGGTCGGCCGAGCTGGACACGAAATTCCAGGTCAGGTAGCGCGGGCCGTCCATCGGCTCGCCGCCCAGCAGCATCACGCGCGTACCGGCGTCCTGCAGGGCGCCGAGGGTGACGCTGGCGCCGGGTTTCAGCACCACCAGCTGGTGCGGGCCGAAGCGGCCGTCGCGGCCCAGGTCGAGCGTACCGTCGACGATGTACAGCGCCTGTTCCGGATACTCGGCCGGCATGGTCAAGCGCGCCCCCGGCGCCAGTTGCAGGTCGACGTAGAACATCGGCGACTCCACCGGCACCGGCGAGCGCTTGCCGAAGTACTCGCCGGCGATCAGGCGGGCGGTCGCGCCGTCGCCCTCGATCACCGGCAGCGCAGCGGCGGCGGTATGGGAAAAGCCCGGGTCCTTCTCTTCCTGCGCCTGCGGCAGCGCCACCCAGCACTGCAGGCCGGACAGCATCGAGCCGGCGGCGCGCACCTGCGGGCCGGTACGCTCGGAATGGACGATGCCCCTGCCCGCCGTCATCCAGTTGACCTCGCCCGGCTTGATGTCCTGGAAGGTGCCCAGGCTGTCGCGGTGCGAGATCTCGCCGGACAGCAGGTAGGTCACGGTCGACAGGCCGATGTGCGGATGCGGGCGCACGTCGATGCCCTGGCCCGGCTGGAACACGTGCGGTCCCATCTGGTCGAGGAAGACGAACGGGCCGACCATGCGGCGCTCCTTGTGCGGCAGCGCGCGGCGCACCTCGAAGCCGTCGCCCAGGTCGTGGGTGCGCGGGACGACGACGGTCTGCACCATCTCGGCGTCGTCGTGCGGATGCAGGATGCTCATGTCAGTGCGCCTCCGTGGTGATGGCGATCTGCCCGGACAGGGTCTTGTGGACCGGGCACTTGTTGGCGATGTCGGTCAGGCGCGCCTTTTCCTCGTCGCCCAGCTGGCCGACGTATTCGATGGAACGGTGCAGCGCGTAGGCGGCGCCTTCCTGGCCGTGCCGGATCGCTACCTTCACCTCGTCCAGCGCCCAGCCCTTGCGCTGCGCGTACAGCGTCACGGTCAGCGTGGTGCAGGCCGCCAGCGCGGCGGCCAGGATGTCGTGCGGTTCCGGGCCGCTGTCCTCGCCGCCGAATGCGCGGCCCACGTCGGTCAGGATGCGGTGCTGCCCGATCTCGATCACCTGCTGCAGCGGCCCCGTGCCGCGATGCGTCTTCACTTCCATGGCTTTCCCCCGTCGTTCGATGCGTTCGTCATTCGTTCGTTGCCAGGTCCGCCCCGTGGAAAGGACGGGTGCGGACCGATTGTACGCGCACCGCCGGCGGCGGTGCGATGTGCTGTGCCGCGGCTTCGTTCAGGCCGCGCGGCTGCGCAGCAGCGTGGCGCGCACGCCGCGTCCTGCATGGCGCTGCTGCTCGACCCCGAACAGGACCAGCATGCCGCCCAGGATCGCCACGTTCTTCAGGAAGTGGTTCAACTGGTTCTGCACCTCGGCCGCGTCGGCATGCCAGAAGCCGTGGAAGATCAGCGTGACCGGGACCAGGAACAGGGCCAGCGCCGCCGTCGCGTAGCGCGCCCCGATGCCGGTGACGAGGGCCGCGCCGCCGCCCACCTCGAGCAGGATGGTCAGGACCAGCAGCACGCCGGCCGCGGGAATCCCCGATGCGTTCATCCAGCCGGCCACGTAGCCGAAGGCGAGCAGCTTGTTGATGCCCGAGACCAGGAACAGCAGGCCCGCCAGGGCGCGTCCGATCGGATAGAGTTTAGTGGTATCCATGTCGTTTCTCCTTGAATGAAATTGCCAAATCGATCGATCAGGCCGTCCAGACCGGCAGGTCGAACAGCAGTACCTCGGCGTCGCGCGCCTCGCCCAGCGCCACCACGGCTTCGTCCGTGACCTGCACCGCGTCGCCGGCCTGCAGCGCGCAACCGTTCACCGTCACGCTGCCGCGCGCCACCTGCACGTAGGCCTGGCGTCCCGCCTGCAGCGGATGGATGACCGTGTCGGCGCCGTCCAGCAGGGCTGCGTAGATGGCGGCATCCTGGCGGATGGTCACGGAACCGTCGCGGCCATCCTTCGAGGCAACCAGGCGCAGCTTGCCGCGCTTGGAGTCCGCATCGAAATGCTTTTCCTCGTAGCCCGCGGCGCCGCCGGCCTCGTCCGGGATCACCCAGATCTGCAGGAAGTGCACCGGCTCGGTGGCCGAGTGGTTGTATTCGCTGTGGGTGACACCGCTGCCCGCGCTCATCCGCTGCACGTCGCCGTGGCGCAGCACCGAACCGTTGCCCATGCTGTCCTTGTGCTCCAGTGCGCCGTCCAGCACGTAGGAAATGATTTCCATGTCCTTGTGGCTGTGCGGGTCGAAGCCGCGGCCGGGCGCCACGCGGTCCTCGTTGATCACCCGCAGCGGACCCACGCCCATGTGCGCCGGATCGTAGTAGTGACCGAAGGAGAAGGTGTGCTGCGAGCGCAGCCATCCGAAACTGGCGACGCCGCGGTCCTGGCTTTTACGTACGTTCAACATGATCTTTCCTCCTGGTTGATTGTCCTGGCGTTCGAACCGTTCGAACACCCTGCGCCATCCGGTTTCCGAGGCCTTGCTCCCGTACTCTCCGCGGCGCGTTTCGATGGAATGCATTATGGGCGCGCGGCCGCCACAAGAAAAACGAGTTATTTTTCGTTCTATCATCGATTTTTTCGATGCCGCGCCCCAGCGCACCGGGGCCGCGTTACACTGTCCCGCACGAGAACCATCACGGGAGACAGGCAATGCAGCAGGCCAGCTACGTGCACGGCGCCCACGCCGTGCCACTGATCGGCGACACCATCGGCAGCCGGCTCGACCGCATCGTCGAGCGTTTCGGCGAACGGGACGCGCTGGTGGTGCCGGGCCAGCGGGTGCGCTGGACCTACCGCGAACTGCGCGAGCGCGCCGACCGCCTGGCCGCCGGCCTGCTCGCGCTGGGCTTGCGGCCCGGCGACCGGGTCGGCATCTGGGCGCAGAACTGCGCCGAATGGGTGCTGGTGCAGTTCGCCACCGCGCGCGCCGGCCTGGTCATGGTGAACATCAATCCAGCCTACCGCAGCACCGAACTCGCATACGCGCTGGGCAAGGTCGGCTGCAGCGCCCTGGTGCTGTCGCCCGGTTTCAAGAGCAGCGACTACCTGGCGATCCTGGCCGAGGTGGTGCCGGAGCTGGCGCAGGCGGCGCCCGGCGCGCTGGCTTGCGCGCGCCTGCCCGCGCTGCGCCACGTGATCCGCCTCGGGCGCGACCGCACCCCGGGCATGCTGAACTTCGACGACGTGGCCCACAGCGCCGGCGCCGCCGAGCTGGCGCGCCTGGCGCAGGTGGCGTCCACGGTGCAATTCGACGATCCCGTCAACATCCAGTTCACCTCGGGCACCACCGGCGCGCCCAAGGGCGCCACGCTGACCCACCACAACGTACTGAACAACGGCTTCTTCATCGGCGAGGCGATGCGCCTGACGGAACGGGACCGGCTGTGCATCCCGGTGCCGCTGTATCACTGCTTCGGCATGGTGCTGGGCAACCTGGCCTGCGTGACGCACGGCGCGGCGATGGTCTATCCGGGCGAAGGCTTCGACGCCGGCGCCGTGCTGGCCACGGTGCAGGACGAACGCTGCACCGGCCTGCACGGCGTGCCGACGATGTTCATCGCCATCCTCGACCATCCGCGCTTCGCCGAGCACGACCTGTCGTCGCTGCGCACCGGCATCATGGCCGGTTCGCCCTGCCCGGCCGAGATCATGCAGCGGGTGATGCGCCAGATGCACATGGAACAGATCACGATCGCCTACGGCATGACGGAAACCTCGCCGGTCAGCTTCCAGACCGCCGTCGACGATCCGCTCGACTGCCGCGTCGGCACGGTCGGCCGCGTGCTGCCGCACCTCGAAGTCAAGATCGTCGACGCCGACGGCCGCATCGTCCCGCGCGGCCAGGCGGGCGAACTGCTCACGCGCGGCTATTCGGTCATGCTCGGCTACTGGGGCGACGACGAGAAGACGCGCGAGGCGGTCGACGGCGCCGGCTGGATGCACACCGGCGACCTCGCGACGCTCGATGACGACGGCTATTGCCGCATCGTCGGCCGCGCCAAGGACATGGTGATCCGCGGCGGCGAGAACATCTATCCGCGCGAGGTCGAGGAATTCCTGTACGCCCACCCCAAGGTGCTGGACGTGCAGTGCGTCGGCGTGCCCGACCCGAAGTACGGCGAGGAACTGTGCGCCTGCGTGATCCTGCGGCCCGGCATGCAGGCCGATGCCGAGGAGATCCGCGACTTCTGCCGCGGCCGCATCGCCCACTACAAGGTGCCGCGCTACGTGCGCTTCGTCGACGCCTTCCCGATGACCGTCACCGGCAAGATCCAGAAATTCGTGCTGCGCGAGCGCATGGCGGGCGACCTCGGGCTGGCGGGAGGCTGAACCGGGCCGCCGTTTTTGGTAGGATGCGCCTGCCGCGCGGATCGTCCGCGCCGCCCCTGGAGAATACCCCCGCATGCTCAGACTCAGCCTGGACGCCCTGCTCACCGTCGACACCATCGCCCGCCGCGGCACCTTCGCCGCCGCGGCCAAGGAACTGTACCGCGTGCCGTCGACGATTTCCTACACCGTCGCCAAGCTGGAGGAAGACCTCGGCGTGCAGCTGTTCGAGCGCTTCGGCCCGCGCGTCGTATTGACGGCCGCCGGCGAGGAATTGCTGAAGGAAGGCCGCTACCTGCTCAAGGCCGCCGGCGACCTGGAAAGCCGGGTGCGGCGCGTCGCCTCCGGCTGGGAGACCGAGTTCACGCTCGGCATGGATTCGGCGCTGGCCCCGCTCGGGCTGCAGGACGACATCCGCGCCTTCTACGAGGTGGCCGACCAGACCCGCCTGCGCATCGTGCGCGAATCGCTGTCGGGCACCTGGGAAAGCCTGCTCGACCGCCGCGTCGACCTGCTGGTGGGCGCGGCCGGCGAAGGCCCGTCGGGCGGCGGCTACACGGCCGAGCCGCTGGGCACGATGTCCTTCGTGTTCGTGGTGGCGCCCTCGCACCCGCTGGCCGGGGTGCCGTACCGGCTCGGCAAGGCCGAGCTGGCGGCGCACCGCGCCGTCTCCGTGGCCGACTCGGTGCGCCTGCTGCAGGCGCGCACCGTGGGCCTGCTGTTCGGCCAGGACACGCTGACGGTCCCGGACATGCAGACCAAGTACGAGTTCCAGCTGGCCGGCCTGGGCTTTGGCTTCCTGCCCGAGGCCTGGGCGCGCGCCGACGTCGCGGCCGGCCGCCTGGTGGTCAAGGCGGTGGAAGAACCGAAGCCGGACGAGACCCTGTACCTGGCCTGGCGCACCGGCGAGGAAGGCGCGGCGCTCAAGTGGTGGCGCGAACGCCTGCGCGCCCATCCACCCTTGGCGCGCATGCTGTCGCTCAACTGTTCGATCGAACGGGCAACGGGCGTGAACTGACGGCAAGCCGCAGGCGGGAAAGCCCGGCCGACCTATACCTTCGTATGGCTAGACCGCGCTCGCCGGCCCCGCGCAGAATGCACGGGTCCGGATGCGGCGGCCGCCTGCGTATAGTCCGCTCCGGGATCCTGCCGCCCGCCGGCGGTGTCTTCACCTGAAAGGACGAGCCATGACCATCACCCGCACCTCCAACACCATCACGACCCGCGACGGCACCACCATCTACTTCACCGACTGGGGCCACGGCCCGGCCGTGACCTTCAGCCACGGCTGGCCGCTGAACGGCGACGCCTGGGAAGACCAGATGATGTTCCTGGCCAACCACGGCTTCCGCGTGATCGCCCACGACCGTCGCGGCCACGGCCGCTCCAGCAAGACCTGGCACGGCAACCACATGAACGACTACGCCGACGACCTGGCCCAGCTGATCGAGGCGCTCGACCTGACCGGCGTGACGATGGTCGGCCACTCGACCGGCGGCGGCGAAGTCGCCCGCTACATCGGCCGCCACGGCACCGACCGCGTCAAGGGCGCCGTGCTGATCGGCGCGGTGACGCCGCAGATGGTGGTGTCGGACGCCAATCCGAAAGGCGTGCCGATGGACGTGTTCGACGGCATCCGCGCCGGCGTCCAGGCCAACCGCGCGCAACTGTTCCAGGATTTCGCCGGCCCGTTCTACGGTTTCAACCGCGAGGGCGCCAAGGATTCGCAGGGCGTGCGCGACACCTTCTGGCTGCAGGGCATGCAGTGCAGCATCCGCGCCGCCTACGAGTGCGTGAAGCAGTTCTCGGAAACCGACTTCACCGAAGACCTGAAGAAAATGCATGTCCCGACCCTGGTGATCCACGGCGACGACGACCAGATCGTCCCGATCGACACCACCGCGCGCCGCGCCGTCGAGCTGCTGCCGCAGGGCCGCCTGACCGTCTACGAAGGCGCCCCGCACGGCCTGACCACCACCCACAAGGACCGCCTGAACCAGGACCTGCTGGACTTCCTGCGCGGTTGAGAAGCACGTCGTCCCCGCGCAGGCGGGGACCCATGCGGAACCGCCCGGTTCCGCACGATCGACATCCCGCGGAGCAAGGGCCGGAGCCCGGTGTCGCTTTTCGAAGGGCGCCGACCCCGGTGTGCCGCATATCCCTTACGCCGGCACCGCCTCCTCCTGCGCCGCCCCCGCCTCCTGCGCATCGTGCGCGCTGAACAGTCCCGTCACGGCAATCCCCGGCTGCGGGAACGGATGCGGCTGCAGCATCACGCACACGGCGCCCATCAGCAGGGCGAACACCACGGACGTCAGGTAGTACTTCATGATATTTCGCTCCCCGGGGCCGGCGGCCCCGTCCAGTCGGGTTAACGTGCGCGGTGCGATTTTCGCTGACACCGTGCGATCATCTTATGCCCACCCGTGCGCGCCGCACACTATCCGTTAGTATGAAAAGGCGCGAAAACCACGGCGCCACGCCTCACTGCACCGCGCGCCCGATGCCCATGATGCGTCCACCCATCTCGATGCCCGCACGCGTCATGACGGTCCCGGCGCGCAACTGCAGCGTTTCCCAGTCGCGCAGGCGCTGCTCGACCGGTACGTCGGCGCGCGCCAGCGCCTGGGCCAGCGCCAGCGCATTGGCCGCGGCCTTGGCCGTGCTTCCGGCAGTGTGCGGGCGCGGCACGAAGGCGGCGTCGCCCAGCAGCACCACGCGCCCGAACACCATGCGCGGCACGGCCAGGTCCTGGATCAGCTGCACGAATGGTTCCTCGGTCAGGTGCACCAGGCGCCGGAACACCGGCGCCAGCAGGGCGTCGGCGTCGCGGCGCAGCGCCGTCGCGCGGGCGTCGGGCAACTGGCCCGGCGGCAGCGAGAACGGCCGGCTGCGGCCGTCGCTGCCGCGCAGCAACGCCGGCAACTGCTGTTCTGCCACCTTGCGGTACCACACCCAGTTCCAGCGCCGCCGCCCGGGCGCGGTGGAACCGTCCTCGCCCGGCACCAGGTATTCCAGCAACTGGTGGTCCGCGCCCTGCTGGAAGGCGAACACGCCGTCGAGCAGCGCGCGCTCCGGGCCGTCCAGGCGCGCCTCCGGCACCAGGCCGCGCCAGGCGACGTAGCCGGCATACGCGGGCGCCACCTGCGGCAGCAGTTGCGCCCGCACCGTCGAGCGTGCGCCGTCGGCGCCCACCAGCAGGTCGCCGGTCTCGACGCGCCCGCCGGCGAAGTGCGCGCGCACCTGGCCGCCGGCCTGTTCGACGCGCTCCAGCACCTGGCCGGCATGCACGCAGGCGTCCGGCAGCATGGCGCGCATCGCGCCATACAGCATGTTCCACGAGGTCTGCGTCTGCGGCTGCCAGCCGCGCTGCACGACCGCGCCGGCGGCGTCCAGGAAGATGCGGTCGCCCGAGGCCACGCCCAGCGTGCCGGGATGGCGCAGGCCGGCGAAGTGGAAGGCGTGCAGCACGTCCGGCTGCAGCACGATGCCGCCGCCGCGGCTGTCGAGCGCGTGCGGCGAGCGCTCGAACACGTCGACGCGCCAGCCGATGGCGCGCAGGGTGATGGCGGCCAGCAGGCCGCCCAGGGAGCCGCCGGCGATCAGGGCGCGCGGCGCGGAAGTGTCGTTCATGGTGTCGGTGTCCTCGTCGTCATCGATGGGAGGCGCGGCACGACGTGCGCGCCCAGTTCTTCGAGCTGCGCGGCCACCGGACGCGCGCCCTGCAGGTTGAGCAACATGTGCGCCACGCCGGCCAGCGCCATGCGCTCCAGGTAGGCCAGCAGCGCGTGGCGGCCGGCGCGCAGGCCCAGTTCGAGCGGCACGGCCGGCGCGTCCGGGTCGGCCAGCAATTCCAGTTGCAGCGACTGCACGAACGGCTTGCCGCGGCCGCCGGCGCGCTCGCGCAGCGCCTGGCGCCACAGCGCGATGCGGCCCTGCTGGCGCGCCTCCTCGCGGTGGTAGGTGGCCCAGCCGTCGGCATGCGCCGCGATCCACTGCAGCGACTGGCGCATGCTGCCCACGGCCAGCAGCGGGATGCGCGCCTGCGGCGGCGCGGTCGGCGCGAAGCCGCCGGTGGCCTCCAGCAGGGCCGGGCTGCCGCCGGGTTCCAGCGCCGCCCGCAGCAAGGTCCAGCGCTCGCGCAGCAGCGCGTCGCGGCCGTCGCCCACGCCGAAGGCCGCGAATTCCTCGGGGCGGTCGCCGGAACCCAGGCCGAGGATCATGCGGCCGCCGCTCAGGCGCTCGAGCGACCAGGCCGCCTTGGCCAGGTGCAGCGGATGGCGCAGCGGCAGCACGGCGGCCGCCGTGCCGATCGCCGCCGCCGGCGCCGCCAGCGCCAGCGCGGCCAGCCAGACGAACGGGTCGTCCAGCACGGCCGCGTCGCCGCTGCTGCCCTGCGGGACGATCAGCGGCACGTCGCGGGTCCACAGCGCGGCGATGCCGAGGGCGCCGGCGCGGGCCGCCAGCGCCAGCTCCGCGTCCATGCCGGCCGCCTGGCCGGGTGCGCGCGCCAGCGGCGTCATCAGGCCCAGCGTCAGGTGGCCGGCGTCCAGCACGAGGGCGTGGGCGCGATTGAATCCGGTGGCAGCGGGAACGGCGTCGTGCATGGGGTTTCTCCAGTCAGCGTCCCCAGCTTAGCCGCCGGCCCATCCGGAGGGAAGCGCCGGGGACGCAAGGGAGTATTGCGCGAAACGCAAAAATCGGCAGGCCGATCCTCCACTACAGTATGCCGTCGGCCCGCGGCGGCGAACCGCGGACCGCGACTATCCCTTCGTATAACTGGCGCCCGCCGCGGCGCCTGTCCACAATCGCCTCATCCGACAAGAGGAGTATTGCGATGAAACTACGCACCCTCGGCCTGGCCGGCGGCCTCGCCGCCACCGGCATCGCCGTCGTGCTGGGCGGCCTGTATGCCTGGACGCGGCCGGCCCCGATCCCTGCCGTGCAACACCCGCCGGCCCCGCCCGCGCCGGCCATCCTGGCCGCCGGCGCGCGCATCGTGGCGCTGGGCGACTGCATGGTCTGCCATACCAGCGGCAGCGGTCCCGCCTACGCCGGCGGCCTGCCGCTGCGCACGCCCTTCGGCACGATCTACAGCACCA
>DAMAFT010000077.1:3423-10889 GCA_031995805.1 Massilia sp. | reverse complement strand
ACGTTTCATGGAAGGTTCTCGCAAATCCGGCCATTATAATACCCCTGCTGCCGTCATTGATATATGCATGCATCTTTGCTTGGCATTCGTAAACGGTTTGACTTAGCATCGCTCCCTGATTCAACCACGGAGACACCCTTCATGAAACGTACCCTGTGCAGCGCCCTGATCGCGGGCCTGTTCGCCAGCCAGGCCCATGCCGCCACCGCGGCCAACGATGCGGTCGCCGCCGCGCCTTCGACCGCCCCGAGCGCCGCGTCCGCGGCCCTGTCCGCCTCCGGCGTGGACAAGGCCGCCGTCGACGCCGCCGTCCGCCCGCAGGACGATTTCTTCCGCTACTCGCAGGGCAACTGGTTGAAGGGTACCGAGATCCCCAACGACCGTTCCAGCTGGGGTGCGTTCAACATCGCCCAGGAAAACGTCGAGGGCCAGATCCGCACGCTGATCGAGCAGGCCGCGCAGGACAAGGCCGCCAAGCCGGGATCGGATGCGCAGAAGATGGGCGACTACTACGCCAGCTACGTCGACAAGGCGCGCCGCGACGCGCTCGGCGCCAGGCCGCTGCAGCCGGAACTGGCGCGCATTGCCGCGCTGAAGGACAAGAAGGCGCTGGGCGCGCTGGCGGGCCGTCTCGGCCGCATCGGCGTGGGCGGCCCCGTCGGCATGTCGGTCGGCCAGGACAGCAAGCAGTCGACGCGCTACCTCGTCGACATCCAGCAGTACGGCCTGGGCATGCCGAACCGCGACTACTACCTGCAGGACGGCGATGCCAAGCTGATGGACACCCGCGCCAAGTACCAGGCGCACGTGGAGAAACTGCTGGCGCTGGCCGGCCAGCCCGATGCCGCCGGCCAGGCCGCGCGCATCGTCGCACTGGAAACCGAGATCGCCCGGGCGCAGTGGAGCGCCGTGCAGAACCGCGACCCGGTCAAGACCTACAACAAGATGCCGGTCGCGCAACTGAAGGCGCTGGCCCCGGGCTTCGACTGGGACGGCTGGATGCGCGAACAGGGTATCGCCGGCAAGGCCGCCGAGGTCAACGTCAGCCAGCCGACCTACCTGCAGGCATTCGACAAGATCGTCGCCGCCACCCCGGTCGAGACCTGGAAATCCTACTTCACGTTCCGCCTGGTGAGCACCTACGCGCCCTACCTGTCGCAGGACTTCGTCGACGAGAGCTTCGCCTTCCGCGGCACCGTGCTGACCGGCGCCAAGGTGAACCGCGCGACGGAAAAACTGGCGATCGCCCAGATCAACCGCGACCTCGGCGAAGTGGTGGGCAAGGTCTACGTGCAGAACTACTTCCCGGCCGAGCGCAAGGCGCAGGTCAAGGAAATGGTCGACAACTTCCTGCTGGCCTTCAAGGAGCGCATCGACACGCTCGACTGGATGACGGCGGACACCAAGAAGGCGGCGCATGCCAAGCTGGCCAAGATTTCCGTGAAGGTCGGCTATCCGGACAAGTGGCGCGACTATGCCTCGCTCGCCATCGCACGCGACGACCTGGTCGGCAACGTGATGCGCGCGCGCGGCTTCGCGCACCAGTACGGCGTGAACAAGCTCGGCAAGCCGGTCGACCGCGCCGAATGGCACATGACGCCGCAGACCGTGAACGCCTACTACAGCCCGGAAATGAACGAAGTCGTGTTCCCGGCCGCGCGCCTGCAGGCGCCGCTGTACGACGCCGACGCCGAGCCGGCGATCAACTACGGCGCGGTCGGCATCTCGATCGGCCATGAGATCAGCCACGCCTTCGACGACCAGGGCGCGCAGTACGACGGCGACGGCAACCTGCGCAACTGGTGGACCAAGGAAGACGGCGAGAAGTTCGCCGCCAAGGGCAAGGTGCTGGTGGCGCAGTACGGCGGCTACAGCCCGGTGCCGGGCTACCACCTGAACGGCGAGCTGACGCTGGGCGAGAACATCGCCGACAACGCCGGCGCCATCATGGCCAGCCGCGCCTACAGGATTTCGCTGAAGGGCAAGCCGGCCCCCGTGATCGACGGCTTCACGGCCGAGCAGCGCATCTTCATGGGCCTGGCCCAGGCGCGCCGCGGCAAGGCGCGCGACGCCGCCCTGGTCGCGCAGGTGAAGTCGGACCCGCACTCGCCGTCCGAATTCCGCGTCAACGGCAGCCTGCGCAACCACCCGGGCTACTACGAGGCGTTCGACGTCAAGCCGGGCGACAAGATGTACCTGAAGCCGGAAGAGCGCGTCATTTTCTGGTAAGCCGCGTAGCGTTCCAGGCAACGCCAGCTTGCGGGCTGGCGTTCTTTCATGCCTCGGTACAGGCTGCAGGCGTTGCAAATCGGGTGCGCCGGACCGCCGATGATTTGCCATCCACGCGATTTAAGGCTATCGTTTTTGACTGGCGACAAGAATCGCACCCGATGGACCAATAACAGTTAAAGGTTAGTAAATGCTAATTCGAGCACGGGCGCCGCTGCGGCTTGGCCTGGCCGGCGGGGGTACGGACGTTTCCCCGTATTGCGACCAGTTCGGTGGGTGCGTCCTGAATGCAACGATCGATCGCTATGCCTACGCGGTGATCCGCATGCTGAAGGAACCGGTCGTGCGCTTCGTGGCCACCGACCAGATGCGCGACTGCGAATATCCCGTCGCCGCACGCTATCCGCTGGACGGCAACCTGGACCTGCACAAGGCCGTCTACAACGAGATCATCGAGACCTACAATGGCGGGCGTCCGGTCGCCATCGAGCTCAGCACGTTCTGCGATGCGCCCGCCGGCTCCGGCCTGGGGTCGTCGTCGACGCTGGTCGTGGTCATGATCAAGGCGTTCGCCGAGTTCTTCAACCTGCCGCTCGACGACTACACGATCGCCCACATGGCGTTCAAGATCGAGCGCATCGATTGCGGTCTGAAGGGCGGCCGGCAGGACCAGTACTCGGCGACGTTCGGCGGCTTCAACTTCATGGAGTTCTATGCCGAGGAACGCGCGGTGATCAACCCGCTGCGTGTCAAGAACTGGATCATCTGCGAACTGGAAGCATCGCTGGTGCTCTTCTATACCGGGGTATCGCGCGAGTCGGCGAAGATCATCGCCGACCAGAGCAGCAATATGGAACGCCGTCAGGTCGATGCGATGGAAGCCTTCCACGGCATCAAGAGCGAAGCCGTGTTGATGAAGGAGTGCTTGCTGAAAGGCGATTTCGGCGGCATCGTCGCGTCGATGCGCCAGGGCTGGGACAAGAAGAAGAAATCGGCGAGCACCGTGTCGAATGCGCATATCGACGAAATCTACGATGCGGCGATCGCCGCGGGCGCGCAGGCCGGCAAGGTGTCCGGCGCCGGCGGCGGCGGCTTCATGATGTTCTTCGTGCCGCCGGACCGCCGCATGGACGTCGTCCGCACGCTCGACCGCTACGAAGGGCAGGTCAGCAACGCCCATTTCACCAAACACGGCACCCAAGCCTGGAAAATCCTATGAAAAACTACATCCTCGAGCAGATCACCGAAAGCCACCGCGTCATGGGCGCCATGCTCGCCGACGACACCTTGATGGCGGCGACCAGCGCCGCCGCCGAGGCGTGCGTGACGTCGCTGAAGAACGGCGGCAAGATCCTGTTGGCCGGGAATGGCGGCAGCGCGGCCGACGCCCAGCACATCGCGGGCGAACTGGTCAGCCGCTTCATGTTCGACCGCCCGGGCCTGGCTTCCATGGCGCTGACCACGGACACGTCCATCCTGACCGCCATCGGCAACGACTACGGCTACGAAAAGCTGTTCGAGCGCCAGGTCCAGGCCAACGGCAATGCCGGCGACGTCTTCATCGGTTATTCGACCTCGGGCAAGTCGCCCAACATCCTCAAGGCCTTCGAAGCGGCGCGCGCGGCCGGCATCGTCACCATCGGCCTGACCGGCAACCGCGGCGGCCCGATGCTGGCGTTGTGCGACCACTTGCTGGCCGTGCCGTCCGACTGCACGCCGAAGATCCAGGAAGGCCACCTCGTGCTCGGTCACATCATCTGCGGCCTGATCGAAAACGCGATGTTCGGCGCCGCCAAGTAATGGAAGCCATCGTGCTGGCCGGCGGCTTCGGCACCCGCCTGCGCCAGGTCGTCTCCGACGTTCCCAAGCCGATGGCGCCGGTGGCCGGCCGGCCGTTCCTGGAAATCCTGCTGGCGGCGCTGGCCCGCAAGGGCTTCCGGCGCATCGTCCTCGCGCTCGGGCACATGGCCGCGACCATCGTGGACCATTTCGGCGACCGCTTCGCCGGCATGGAACTGGTGCATGAGATCGAGCCGAGTCCACTGGGGACGGGCGGTGCGATCCGGGCCGCGATGGCGCATTGCAGGGGGGACCATGTGTTCGTGTTCAACGGCGATACCTTCCTGGACCTGGAGGCGTCCGCCGTCGAAGCGCAATGGCTGGCGCGACAGGCCCCGATCATCGTCGCCCGCGAGGTGGGCGACACCGCCCGCTACGGCCGCATGCAGGTGGAGGACGGAAGGGTCGCCGGCTTCCTGGAAAAGGGCATGGGCGGCCCGGGCCTCATCAATGCCGGCTGCTACGTGCTGCCGCGCGCCATGCTCGACGGCTTCGCGCCGGGGGCGAGCTTTTCGCTGGAAACCGACGTACTGGCGCCGGCCGCGGCGCAGCGCCGTTTCGACGTCTTCGTGACCCACGGGCACTTCATCGACATCGGCATTCCCGAGGACTATGCCCGCGCCCAGGTCGAACTGGCGGACGTTGCATGACGGCGGCGCGTCCGGCACTGTTCCTCGACCGCGACGGCGTCATCAACGTCGATCACGCCTATGTGCACCGGAAAGAGGATGTCGATTTCGTGGACGGCATCTTCGACCTGTGCATCGCGGCGAAGCGGCGCGGCTACCTGGTCATCGTGGTCACCAACCAGGCCGGCATCGGCCGTGGCTACTATACGGAACACGATTTCCACGTCCTGACCGACTGGATGAAAGCGCAGTTCCGGCAACGCGGCGCCGACATCGACGCCGTCTATTTTTCGCCCTACCACCCAGAACACGGCATCGGCGCCTACCGCAAGGATGCCGACTGCCGCAAGCCGCGCCCGGGCATGCTGCTGCGGGCCGCGCGCGAATTCGGGATCGATGTCTCCCGCTCCGTGCTGGTCGGGGACAACGATACCGACGTGCAGGCCGGCATGGCGGCCGGCGTGGGCCGCAACCTGCTGTTCGCGCCGCAGGGCGGCGCGTCGCGGTCGGGATGCGTCGGCGCCCATGCCGTGCTCGCCGACCTGCGCGACGCGATTGCCTGCCTGTAGCGGGAGAGGCGGCGCGAATGCGCCGGCACATCCGCTGTTGAACCGGTATACTGATGGAGTAACGGTTCAAGAATGGTTCAATCATGCGTGAGCAAGACAATCCGGATGTTGCAGCGGGCGGTTCCACCGGCGAACTCACCTACCGCAGCGGCGCCGCCGCGCGCCTGGCCGGCCTGTCGGTCGAGACGCTGCGCGTGTGGGAGCGCCGCTATGGCCTGTCCGACACGCGCCGCTCCGAGCACGGCCAGCGCCTGTATTCGGCCGACCAGGTGCGGCGCCTGGGGCTGCTCAAGCAGCTGGTCGACCAGGGCCACCCGATCGGCCAGGTCGCCCGCCTTGCGGAAGACCGCCTGCGCGAACTGGCGGGCGGCGGACCGGCCGCCCGGGAAGCGCCGGTCGGGCCGCTCGGCGTGGTCGTGGCCGGGCCGGCGCTGGCGCGCCGCATCGCCGCAGGCGGCAGGGCCACGCTGGCGCTCGACGTGCTGGCCAGCTGTGCGCGCGTCGACCAGCCGTGCGCACTGCCGCCGGGCGCCGCCGTCGACGTGCTGCTGGTGGAATTGCCGGAACTCGACGACGGCGCCGTGCCGGCGATCGCGGCGCTGTGCGACGCCGTGCGCGCGGCCACCGTCGTGGTGTTGTACCGCTTCTGTTCCAGCGCCACCATCCGCGCCCTGCGCGCGCGCGGCTGGCTGGCGGCGCGGGTGCCGGCCGAGATGGGGGAACTGGTGCCGCTGTGCCGGCAAGCCCTGGCCGGCCAGCGCCTGGCGCCGCGTCCGGTCGTCCCCGCGGCCCCGGCCACTGCGCTCGATGCCGCGCCGCCGCGCCGCTTCGACGACGAGGCGCTGGCCAACATCACGGCGGCCGGCAACAGCATCAGCTGCGAATGCCCGCGCCACCTGGCCGACCTCCTGATGATGGTCGGCAGCTTCGAGCGCTACAGCGCCCAGTGCGCCTCGCGCAACGAGGACGATGCCCGCCTGCACCGCGAGCTCGGCCTCGCGGCGTCCCAGGCGCGCGTCACGCTGGAAGGGGCGATGGAACGCCTGGCGCGCGCCGACGGGTTGCCGTTGCCGCCGGGTTTGCGGTATTGACATGAACCGCGTTTGCCGCACCCAAAAACGGGGTTCGTCGTTTGCGATCGGAAATACCGGGCTATAATCCGGTACTTCATCGCCGGGCCATTCGTGCGCCCGGCAGCGGCCGTCCCCGCGCCCTGCCGGCGCCGGACCGCCGCCGCGCTGCCGGCCCTGCCGCCCGCGCCATGCGGAAAGCTGTCTTCCGCCCCACTGAATTTCAGGAATTGCATGCCGAACGATCTCATTCCTCCTTTCGAGCCGGACGTCCTTGCCGAATCGCTCGACGAGCAGTCCGCCGCCCCGGCCTACCGCCCGGTGTCGGGCCGCATCCGCGCGCGCCTGCAGGCCAGCGGCGCCCGCTTCTTCGCCAACGACAACATCGCCGCCCACATCCGGCCGGGCGAGGTCGACGAACTGGTCGACGAAGTCGCCGGCAAGATGCAGGACGTGCTGGATAGCCTGGTCATCGACACCGCCGCCGACCACAATTCGCGCGATACCGGCCGCCGCGTGGCCAAGATGTTCGTCAAGGAAGTGTTCGGCGGCCGCTATGCGCCGATGCCGGCCGTGACGGAATTCCCGAACGTGTCGCACATCGACGAACTGATGGTGGTCGGACCGATCACCGTGCGCAGCGCCTGCTCGCACCACCTGTGCCCGGTCATCGGCAAGGTCTGGATCGGCGTCGTGCCGAATGCGCAGACGGAACTGATCGGCCTGTCGAAGTACGCGCGCATCGCCGACTGGATCATGAGCCGCCCGCAGATCCAGGAAGAGGCGGTGATCCAGCTGGCCGACGCGCTCGAAGCGATCATGGCGCCGGACGGCCTGGCGCTGCTGATGGAAGCGGACCACTTCTGCATGCAGTGGCGCGGCGTGAAGGACATGGACGCCTCGATGGCCAACAGCGTGATGCGCGGCGTGTTCCGCGAGGACAAGGCGCTGCGCCGCGAATTCCTGGCGCTGCTCAAGCGTTGATGCCGTCCGCGCCGCCGCCCCCCTTGGCGGCGCGCCTGCAGCGCTCGGAACAGAATTTCACGTTTTCCCAGTCGCGCTCCCACTTCTTGCGCCAGTTGAACGGCAGCCCGCAGCGGGCGCAGGTCTTGCTCGGCAGGTCGGCCTTC
>DAMAFT010000077.1:0-3413 GCA_031995805.1 Massilia sp. | reverse complement strand
TGCGCATCTTCACGATCGCTCCCTCGGTGTCTTCATGACCTGCCTTCAGCCGCCTTCGCGCCAGTAGGCGGCATGGCGCGCCCGTACCTGTGCGAGGTCGGGCGCGAAGTCCAGCGCCGCCTCCGAACGGGCCAGCGCCAGTGCCGCGTGGCGCCGCGCGGCGGCGCGCATCGGGGGACAGCATTGTCCCAGTTCGCCCAGCATGCGCTGCAGGCGCAGCGCGACTTCGACGGTGCCGGCGCCGTCGCGCGCGATGGGGGGGAAGGCATCGTCGAACAGCGTGTCCACCGCTACCTCCGGCACGGCGACGCGGTCGCACCGGGCGGCGTCGGCGTCCGGTTCCTGCATGCCGGCCTCCAGCAGCAGGCGCTGCATCGATCCCAGCACGCCGATGGCGGTGCCGGCGTCGTTGATGCCGGCCGACAGCGCGCGGCACGCGATCTCGGCCAGCACCAGCATCCCGAAGCGCGGATCGTCGTCGAACTGGCGCTGCGCGCCGACGACGAACGCCCCGGCGCAGGCGGCGCCGGCGCCTTCCGCCTCCCCGCCGGGCGCGAACACGAGATGGCCGAGCGGCCGGCCGGCATGCACGAAGGTGCCCGGCAGGGCGGCCACCACGACGCGCATGTCGCGTCTGGCCGCTTCGCGCTGCAGCGCGGCGACGTCGATGCGCTGCACGTAGCCGACCTGCGCCGCATGGAACGGCACGCCCTGCGGCGCGTCTTGCGCACCGCTGTCGGGCGCGACGCCCCCCATGTGCGGCGCGCGCCGGCGCCGCGCCAGCGCCGCGCCGGCCGCCTGCTCGACCTTGGCGACGATCGCGCCGATGCGGCCCAGGCGCGCGATCCGGTCGACCCAGCGCACGAAGGTCAGCACCACCACCACCAGCACCGCGATCATCAGCACGAACAGCGTGAACCGTCCGGCGCGGCCGTAGTAGCCGTTCATCGCGGCGCTCAGCGCGACGATGCTGAAGATGAACGCGCCCATGTAGGTGGAGAGCGCGTTCTGCGACACGTCGTCGGCCACGATCAGGGGAAACGCGCGCGCCGTGGCCACCTGGCCAGTGGACGCATAGGCCGAGACCATCGACGCCACCGCGAACGTGGCGATCGCCAGCATGCTGGCGGCGATGATCTTCAGTAGGGCGATGACCGACTCCTGCGTGACTTCGGGGACATCGGCGCCGACCATCATGCCGTCCGCCAGGCGCGCCAGCAGCACGCCGGCCACAGACAGCACGCAGGCCAGCAGCGGCTTGATCCACAGGCGCTCGCGCAGGCGGCTGAGCAGGTAGCGTAGCTGGTCTCGCATCGTTCCGGGTTCGTCGTTGGCGTGGCGTGACGTTGGCACGGCCGCACCGGCGCGTCGGTACGCTGGCATACGGTCACGGAAGTGTTGTCGCCAGTTCAACATTCAAGTATACCGGGACCGGGGTGTCCATACGATTCCGTATGGCCTGCCTGGCGGCCGTCGGCGCCGGCCTGTGCCGGCTGCCGGCCGACCTGGGTTGGCGTCATGTGCCGGGCGCAGGCATCCTCGGCTACGCCTGGCTGCGGCTGGCGGCCGGCGCGCCGGCGCCGCTGCGCTGAGCGCTGAGTGCCGGGCGTGGGGGCGGGCGCATGCGTCCGCCGTCGTTGCGCGGCCCGGCGGTACAATCGAACCATATCGATTGAACAAGGACCGTCCATGCGCGCGATCGCTTTCCTGCCCTGTCTGCTGTCCCTCGCCGTCGGGGCGGTCGCCCACGCCCAGACCGTCGTCACGATCGGCACCGCCTCGCCGCTGTCCGGCCCCGGCGCGCACCAGGGCAAGGACATCGAGAACGGCGCGCGCATGGCGATCGACGACCTGAACGCGAAGCACGCCGCGATCGGCGGCAAGCCGGTGAAGTGGGCGCTGCAGGCCGAGGACGACGCCAGCGATCCGAAGCAGGGCACCGCCGTGGCCCAGAAACTGGTCGATGCGAAAGTGGCGGCCGTGGTCGGCCACCTGAATTCCGGGCCGACGGTGCCGGCCTCGAAGATCTACCACAGCGCCGGCATCCCGCAGATCTCGCCGGCCGCCACCACGCCGCTGTACACCCGCCAGGGCTACGAGACGGCGTTCCGCGTGGTCGCCAACGACAACCTGGTCGGGCGCACGCTGGCGCACTACGCGATCCGCGACCTGAAGGCCAGGACCATCGCCGTGATCGACGACCGCACCGCCTTCGGCCAGGGCCTGGCCGACGAATTCGCCAGGAACGTCAAGGCCATCGGCGGCGCGCAGGTCGTCAGCCGCCAGTTCACCAACGACAAGGCGACCGACTTCAACGCCATCCTCACGCAGATCCGCGCCAAAAAGCCGGACGTGATCTTCTACGGCGGCATGGATGCCGTGGCCGGCCCGATGCTCAAGCAGATGAAGGCGCTGGGCATCGCGGCCAAGTTCGTTTCCGGCGACGGCGTGTGCTCGGAAAAGCTGCCCGAGCTGGCGGGCGACGCGCTCGGCGACGACAAGGTCGCCTGCGTGGTGGCCGGCGGCGTCAGCGGCGCCGAGGAGGCGGGCATGGACGCTTTCGTGCGGCGCTACCGCCAGCGCTACGGGATCCCGCTGCAGACCTATGCGCCGTATGCCTACGACGCCGTGATGGTGTTCGCCGCCGCCATGCAGAAGGCCGGCTCGGCCGACCCGGCCCGCTTCCTGCCGGTGCTGGCCGCGATCCGCTACCAGGGCGTGACCGGGCCCATCGCCTTCGACGCCCACGGCGACCTGCGCGACGCCGCCCTCACGCTGTACACCTACCGCCAGGGCAAGCAGGTGAAGCTGAAGGTGGTGCGCTGATGCGCACCATGGACTTCAGCTCCTGGCAGGGCGTCATGACCACGCTGGTGGGCCTGGCCATGGTGACCCTGATCGGCGTCGGCATCCGCGTGCTGATGATGCAGACCATCCAGCAGCGGCGCGAGCGCATGAACCGCCAGATCAACGAGAGGTTGCGCACGCTGGTGGCGGCCTACCGCACGCTGGGCGGTTCCTTCACCGGCCAGCTGACGGTCGACCCGGCCCACCTGCGCGACCTGCGCGCGACCGGCCAGGCGGCGGCCGAGGACCTCGGCGCCCAGCCCGTGCAGGAAGGATCGGACCGGGCGCGCCGCATCCGCGACGCGGTCGAGGCGGCGCTGGCCGACATCCTGCTGCTCGGTACCGAGGAGCAATGCCGGATGGCGGCGCAGGCCGCCAGCGACATGGCCGCCGGGCGCCCGATCCACACGGCGGAACTCGTGATCGCGCTGCGCGACTTCATCCGCGACGCGCTCGACATCGGCCCGATCCCGGCCGGCACCACGATCCCGCTGCAGGGGCCGACGCGGGTGCAGGGCGGCGGCGGCGCGCGCAGGAACGAGGGCGGGGCCAAGGGCGGCGGTGGC
>DAMAFT010000076.1:0-10933 GCA_031995805.1 Massilia sp. | reverse complement strand
CCCGACAGCTCGCGCGGCAGCGCCGCGCCGACGCCGGACAAGCCCACCAGTTCCAGCATCGCGTCGCCGCGCGCCCGGCGCGCGGCCGCCGGCATGCCCTGGGCCTCGAGCCCGAGCTCGACGTTCTGGCGCACCGTCAGCCAGGGGAACAGGGCGAAGGACTGGAACACCATCGCGATGGCCGGCAGTGGTCCGGCGATCGGCCTGCCGCGGTAGGACGCCCGGCCGCCGTCGGCCGCCACCAGGCCGGCGACGATGCGCAGCAGGGTCGACTTGCCCGAGCCGGACTTGCCCAGCAGGGCGACGATCTCGCCGTCGTGCAGGGCGAAGTCCACGCCTTCCAGCACGGTGCGCGGCGCGCCGCCGCCGCTGCGGAAGGCCTTGGCGACGCCGCGCAGTTCGATCAGTTTGTCGGTCATGGTGTTCTCCTTCTTCGTCATCGTCATCGTCATCATCGGCTGCGGTCCTCGGCCAGCAGGTACAGCCTGCGCCAGAACACGCGGTTCACCAGCATCACGAACATGCACATCACCCCGATGCCGAGGGCGATGCGGTGGAAGTCGCCGGCATCGGTCATCTGCTTGATGTAGCTGCCCAGGCCGTCGGCCACCAGCGCGGTCTTGCCCCAGCTGACGTATTCGGCCACGATGGCCGCGTTCCAGGAGCCGCCGCTGGCGGTGATGGCGCCCGTCACGACGCTGGGGAACACGGCCGGCAGGTAGACCCGCTTCCACTTCAGCCAGCCGCGCAGGCCCAGGTTGGCGGCCGCCAGGCGCAGCTCGCCCGGCAGCGTCGACGCGCCCGCCACCACGTTGAACAGGATGTACCACTGGGTGCCGAACACCATCAGGGGGCTGAGCCAGACGTTCGGCGCCAGCTTCAGGCGCACGATGGCGTATACCACCAGCGGGAACATCAGGTTGACGGGAAAGGCCGCCAGGAACTGCGCCACGGCCTGCACCTTCTGCGCCCACCACGGGCGCAGGCCGATCCACACCGCCACCGGCACCCAGAACAGCGCGGCCAGCGCGATCAAGAGCATCACGCGCAGCAGGGTGAGGCCGCCCAGGCCCACCACGCGCAGCGCCTCGCCCCAGCCTACCTGCGCATGGACGAACCGCAGGAATTGCCAGGCGCCCAGCAGCGCCAGCAGGGCCAGCGCGGCGTCGAAGGCGTGCGCCTGCCAGGCCGGGGCCGGGCGGCGCGGCGCCGGTGCGGCGGCACGATCGCCGGCGGCGCCGGGGAACCAGCCCAGCGTATGCGCCAGCAGCGTCCGGACGCGTTCGCCGGCGGCGCGCGCCAGGCGGCTGCGGCG
Organism: Massilia sp.; assembly: GCA_031995805.1. Taxonomy (GTDB): domain Bacteria; phylum Pseudomonadota; class Gammaproteobacteria; order Burkholderiales; family Burkholderiaceae_D; genus Telluria. The sequence continues at coordinate 9,618 of DAMAFT010000076.1, read as the reverse complement.
GCCCCAGTCGAGCAGCCAGGACCGGCGCGGCGCGTCGGTCTGGGCGCCGGTTTCCTCGCAGCGGAACTTGTCGGCCCAGGCCAGCAGCGGGCGGAAGAACAGCTGGTCGACCAGCACGATGCCGGCGAACATGGCGCCGATGGCCCAGGCGATGGCGGCGCCGTCCCTGCGCTCGATCGCCAGCGCGATCCAGGCGCCGATGCCGGGCAGCTTGATGTCCTGCCCGGCCACGGAAATCGCCTCGGCCGCGACCAGGAAGAACCAGCCGCCGGACATCGACATCATCATGTTCCACAGCAGCGACGGCATGGCGAACGGCAGTTCCAGGCGCCAGAAGCGCTGCCAGGCCGACAGGCGGAACACGCGCGCCGCCTCGGCCAGCTCGGGCGGAACGGTCTTCATCGACTGGTACAGGCTGAACGCCATGTTCCAGGCCTGCGAGGTGAAGATGGCGAATACCGCGGCGCACTCGACGCCCAGCATGCGCCCCGGGAACAGTGCGATGAAGGGCGCGATGGCGATCGCCTGGAAGCCCAGGATCGGCACCGACTGCAGCACGTCGAGCAGCGGCACCAGGATCTTCTCGGCGGCGCGCCAGCGCGTGGCCGCGACCGCGAACGCGCAGGTGAAGACGAGCGAGCACGCCAGTGCGGCGAACATGCGCAGGATCGTGCACAGCAGGTACCAGGGCAGGCGCGCCGGCAGCAGCGCCAGCGCGTCCGGCCGGCCGAGCGCGAACGGGCGCGCCATCTGCATGGCGCCCAGCGCGGCGCCGGCCAGCACGGCCAGGACCAGCGGCAGCAGGGCCCAGTCCCAGCGGTTGGGCGTGGTCGCCAGGAAGGTGCGGCCGGTGCGGCCGGGAAGGAACAGTTCGAACATGGTCGTTCCTTCAGCGCAGGCGGGCGCCCATGCGGGGGATAAAGCGAATGCGCAACATCGGTATCTCCGTCGTAACGGCATACCTTCCGGGTGCGATCGTCGATGCGGATGCGGGTGCTGGACGCGGCCGCCTCCGGCAAGGAGGGGCCGCGTCCGGCGTCGTAGAAAAGGCGTCCCGGCGGGCCGGAACGCAAAAGCCGTCACTCTAGCTCGGTCGAGATGACGGCGGGGAGAGAACCGTTATCTTGCCGAGGCGAGGCCGGCGCGACGCCGGCGACAACTGCCACTCGAACAAGTGCCCATGGAAGGGACTCCATAAAGTTAAGAAAAGGGGTGGTCCGTCCGGCATGCGGGAGCGGGGCAGGCGCCGGTGGCGCCGACACTGACCGTGCCGGCGCATTGGGAACGGAGACCATGATAGAACAGCCCGATCCAGTGTTGGATTACCGTTTGGTAATGAACGATTCCGCCTGCTGGATATTACCGAACTGTAATATTTACGGTGTCATGGCTCCCCTATACTGGCCTGGTCCGCGCTGCCGCCGCGCCGCGCGCCTTTCACCTTGCCGGACCGCCCCCGCCATGACCGCCATGCACGACATCAGCGAAATCGCCGACTGGCTGCACAGCCACGCCATCCACCACGAATCCAGCGTCCACGACACGCTGCCCGACCCGGTGTTCCGGGTCGGCGGCGAGGAAGCCGTGTCCTTCAGCACCAACAACTACCTGGCCCTGGCCAACCACCCGCGCCTGGTGGACGCGGCCAAGGCCGGCCTGGAACGCTATGGCGTCGGCAACTGCGAGTCGCGCCTGCTGGGCGGCGACCTGCCCGTGTACCGCGAACTGGAACGGCGCCTGGGCGCCCTCAAGCACAAGAGCGACGCCGTGCTGTTCGTGACCGGCTACATGACGAACATCGGGGTGCTGTCGACGCTGGTGAAGGCGGGCCTGCTGGCGCGCCTGCACGGCTTCCGGCCGAGCAGGCGGCGCAAGTACGCCTACTTCACGGACGAGTACAACCACGTCAGCATCCGCGAAGGCATCCTGATGTCGGGCGCCGACAAGCACACTTACCGCCACGCCGACATGGACCACCTGGAGTCCCTGCTCAAGAGCGCCGGCGGCGTCAGCCCGATCATCGTCAGCGACGGCGTGTTCAGCATGGAAGGCACGATCGCACCGCTGCCCGCACTGACGGCGCTGGCGGAGAAGTACGGCGCGATCCTGTACATCGACGACGCCCACGCCACCGGCGTGCTGGGACCCAACGGCGGCGGCACCTCGGAACACTTCGGCTGCTACAGCGAGACCATCATGCAGATGGGGACGCTGTCGAAGGCGCTCGGCGCGATCGGCGGCTTCGTCGCGCTGGAGCGCGAGATGGCCGACGTGCTGCGCCTGACCAGTTCCGCCTACGGCTTCACCTGCCCGCCGCCGCCGGACCAGGCCAATGCGCTGCTGGCCGCGCTCGACCTGCTGGAGCAGGAGCCGGAGCGGCGTGCGCGCCTGTGGGACAACCAGCGCTATTTCGTGGAGCGCATGCGCCCGCTGGGATATACGCTGGCGAGCACCGCCACGCCGATCGTGCCGGTGCTGATCGGCGACGCCGAGCGCTGCCAGTGCTTCGCCCGCGCCCTGCGCGCCGAAGGCGTGCACGTCGACGCGATCCAGTTCCCGGCCGTGCCGCCGGGCCGGGCGCGCCTGCGCTTCATGCTCAACGCCGGCCACACGCGCGCCCAGATCGACCACGTGGTCGACGTCATGGCGCGCCTGGGCGCGACGCTGTAGATTTCCCTGTTATAGTCGGCCGGCCGCAAGCCGCCGCATCACCGACACTGTTTATGCCTACCTGCCTGGTCATCGAAGACGACGCCGAAACCCGAGACTATCTTTGCACCGGCCTCGCCGCCGCCGGCTACGACGTGGTCGCCTGCGCCGACGGCGCCGACGGCAACGCGCGCGTCCAGGAGGGACGCTGGGACGTGATCGTGCTGGACCGCATGCTGCCGGGCCAGGTCGACGGCGTCGCCATCCTGGAACAACTGCGCGCGCGCGCCGACACCACGCCGGTGCTGATCCTGTCCGCCCTGAACAGCGTCGACGAGCGCGTGCACGGCCTGCGCGCCGGCAGCGACGACTACCTGTCGAAGCCCTTCGTCATGTCGGAACTGCTGGCGCGCGTGGAAAACCTGGCGCGCCGCGCGGCCTGGTCGCGCGACGTCAACCAGCTGCAGGTGGCCGACCTGCAGCTCGACCTGCGCACCCAGCGCGTGGCGCGCCACGGCACCGTCATCAACCTGCAGCCGCGCGAGTTCCGCCTGCTCGAATACCTGATGCGCCACGAGGGCCAGATCGTCACCCGCGCGATGCTGCTGGAATCCGTGTGGGAATACCACTTCGACCCGCAGACCAACGTCATCGACGTGCAGATCAGCCGCCTGCGCGGCAAGGTCGACAAGGACTTCAGCCCGGCGCTGATCCACACGGTGCGCGGCGCCGGCTACGTGCTGAGCAGCACGCCGGTCCTCGGCCACGCGCAGGCGGGCACGGATGCGAACCGCTAGGCCCCCGTTCAGCCTGCGCGGCTCGATCGCGGCGCGCCTGGCGGTCGGCGTCGGGCTGCTGCTGGCGGTGGCGGTGGCCGCCGTCTCGCTGGTGTTCTACCTCGGCACCGTGGGCGTGTTCGAGCGCTCGATCGACAACCAGGTCGCCGCCATCGCGGCGCGCATGGCGCAGGCCTGGAACGACCAGGGCGCGCAGGCGCTCAGGCGCGAGATCGACGTCCAGCTGAACGACAGCATCGACAGCGACATCGAGATCGTCGGCCTGCTCGACGACCGCGGCCGCGTCATGGCCGGCAACCTGCCGCGCTGGCGCGGCGGCCTGCCGGCGCCGGGCGAGCTGGCCTTCGCCACCATCGAGCGCGACGGCGCGCCCGTCTCGGTGCGCCTGATCGCCCTGCGCCTGGACGACGGCACCCGGCTGGTGGTGGGCCGCGACCTGCGCGAGCTGGACGCGATCCGCACCGTGATCGAGCGCGCGCTGGCCGCCAGCGCCGTGGTGTCGGTGCTGCTGGCCTTCCTGGGCGCGCTGCTGTTCCGGCGCAGCCTGGAGGCGCGCATCGGCCGCATCCGCCGCACCGCCGCGCGCATCGCGGCGGGCGACCTGTCCAGCCGCATCGAGGTGCTGGGGGGCGACGAGTTCGCGCGCCTGGGCGCCGACATCAACCGCATGCTGGACCGTATCGAATCGTTGATGGAAGGCGTGCGCCACGTGTCGAACTCGATCGCGCACGACCTGCGCACGCCGCTGGGCCGCGTGCGCAACCGCCTCGACCGGGCCTTGCAGGCCGCGGCCGACCGCGATTCCCTCGTCGCCGACGCGCGCCTGGCGATCGAGGACATCGACGGCCTGATCTCGCTGTTCGACAAACTGCTGCAGATCGCCGCGGCCGAAGCCGGCATGCGCACCCGCTCGTTCGAAGCGCTCGACCTGGGCGAAATCGCGCGCGACATGACGGAACTGTACGAGGCCGCCGCCGAAGAGCAGGGCGTGGCGCTGCGCTTCCTCGGCGACGAGGCCGTGCCGGTGCGCGGCGACCGCCACCTGCTGGCCAATGCGCTGGCCAGCCTGATCGACAACGCCATCAAGTACGCGCGCGCCGGCCTGCACGTCGACGTCGAGGTGCGCCATCGCGGGCGCGACGCCGTCGTCACCGTGCGCGACTACGGGCCCGGCGTGCCGGAAGGCGACCTGGACAAGGTGACCGAGCGCTTCTACCGCGTCGACCAGAGCCGGCATTTGCCCGGCAACGGGCTGGGGCTGTCGATCGTGACGGCGATCGCGCAACTGCACGGGGCGCAGTTCGGGTTGCGCAATGCCGGGCCGGGACTCGAGGCCAGCATCACCTTCGCGGGATAACCGCAATACTGGTCCGATCGCCCTCGCGCCGCCCGGAAGCGCCGGGCTTGTCGAAAATCTTTACAGTCGTTGCCGTTGCTGGCAAGCCACGATTCATAACTTTCTGAATATAAAGCAAAATTTCCTTGTGGCACGCCTTTTGCTTTGATATATTTCAAGTGACCGACGATCTGCCTTGACTTCGCTTGTATCCCGTCACGTTCCCTGCCACATGTCGCTCCGGCTTCGCCACGCACCCGCCAGCCGACGACAGTGCACCGACCTCAACCCTGGAGTACATCATGCGTTTCAAGAACATTTTGTTGGCTATCACGAGCGTTGCCGCCCTGTCGACAGCAGTCATCGGCAATACCACTGAGCTGATCACGAACGGTAATTTCGAAGACGGCACGTACGGCCAGGTCGGCAAGTACGGCTCGCTGGCGGGTTGGAGCACCACCGGCTACAACTTCCTGTTCAGCGCCGACAACGACGACGTGGGCGGCGTTACCGGCGTGAACGGCAAGCTGCGCCTGTGGGGTCCGGGCAACGGTTCCAACAACGGCCTGAGCGCCAGCCCGGCCGGCGGCAACTACTATGCGGCGGACGGCGCCTACGGCGTGTCGCCGCTGAAGCAGACGATCAACGGCCTGGTGGTCGGCCAGCAATACGACCTGAGCTTCTACTGGGCCGGCGCGCAGCAGTACAACTACACCGGCAACACGACCGAGCAGTGGACGGTTTCGTTCGGCAAGGAAACCTACTCGACGGCCGTGCTGACCAATGCCAACCACGGTTTCACCGGCTGGCAGCAGCAACTCTTCACGTTCACGGCGACCAACACCAGCCAGGTGCTCAGCTTCCTGGCCGTGGGCACGCCCGATGGCCTGCCGCCGTTCTCGCTGCTGGACGGCGTGTCGATGACGGCCAAGGTCCCGGAGCCGGGCAGCCTGGCCATCATCGGCCTGGGCCTGGGCCTGCTGGGCCTCAACGCCCGTCGCCGCAAGCCGAAGGCGAAGGCGAAGTGATACGCCGCTAGCCGGCTGGCGCCGGACGCATGCGTCCGGCCATCCATCCCCCTGGTCGATCCTGGTTCCAACATGTCCGCAGACCTGACTTCCTTTGCAATGAACGTGGCACGGCTGAGCGCCTGGCTGGTGCTGCTGTCCCTCGCGCTGGTGCCGCTCGAGCGCTGGCTGGCGGTCAGGCAGGCGCCCCTGCCGGCGCGCCGGGTGGCGTCGGACGTCGGCCTGTACTTCTTCAACAGCATCTTTCCCGCGACGGTGCTGGGCGTCCTGTTCGGCATCCTTGCGGGAGTGGGGCAGTCGATCGTGCCGGCGGCGCTGTCCGCCGCCATGGCCGGCCTGCCGCTGGCGGTGAAGCTGCCGCTCGCCTTCGTGGTCGCGGAGACCGGCTTTTACTGGGGACACCGGCTGAGCCACCAGATTCCCTGGCTGTGGCGCTTCCACGCCGTCCACCATGCGCCCGAGCACCTGTACTTCCTGGTCAATACGCACGCCCATCCGGTCGACATGATCGTTACCCGCCTGTTCGGCCTGCTTCCGCTGTACATGCTCGGACTGGGCGGCGCCAGCGCCGCCGACAGCGGTACGCCGGCCGCGGTCATCGTGCTCGGCACCGCCTGGGGATTCTTCATCCATTCGAACGTGCGCGTGCGCCTGCCCGTCATCGAAAGCCTGGTCACGACGCCGGCTTTCCACCACTGGCACCACACCAGCGTCAAGCCGCTGGACCGCAATTTCGCCTCGACCCTGCCGGTGCTGGACCGCCTGTTCGGCACCCACCACCTCCCGGCCGGCTGGCCGCGCGCCTACGGCCTGGCGGGCAGCGAAACCCGCGCCGACGGCGCGCCGCGGCAGGCGCCGGCGGCCGATGCGGACCGGCCTGCCGCCGAGGCCTGACGCGTCCTGGCGCTACTGGCCCAGGCAGATGATTCTGGTGGCGTATTCGTGGGCGCCGGATTTCTTCTTCGTCGCCCACGCGATCGCTTCCTCGGCCTCGGCGATCGTCATCACGGTCGCCTTTTCCTTGTTCCTGATGAAGGACACGCCTTCGAACTTGCCGTCCTTGCCGCGCATGACTTTGGCAAATACGGGCGGCTTGCCGGGTTCGGCGATCTTGTTCTGCTGGATGAGGTAGCGCTGGTCGGTCGTTTCCATGGCGGGGTCTTCGCGTAAAAGGCGCATTGTAACGCCGTGCCAACGCCGCCGTGGCTGCACCCCTGCCGGCACCGGCGCTAGCGCAGTCGTTGCAGCGAAAAGGAACCCAGCCGTTTGCGACCCCAGCCGACGCTGTCGTAGGCGCCCTCGACCACCTTGCCATCCGGTTTTCCGGACAAGAATAGGTAGCCGTCGCATACGTGGGTGCGGCCGAGCGTGAGCGTGCCGCCCTCCACACGGTAGGCGATGGGCGTATCCAGGGGGAAGAATTCCTCCGCCTTCACTGCCTTTTCCTCGACGACGACGCGCTTCCAGCTACCGCCCATGCACGATTGGGCGGCTTCGTCCGTGAACCGGACCGTCGCTTCCGCCTTGACCCGGTCGTCGGCGTCCAGCACGCGCAGGTGCCAGCGCGAATCCGCTTCCTGGGCCTGCGCCACGGCCATGAAGCAGGCGAACAGCGCTCCGGCGATCTTGCCGGCGCGCCCGCTCATGACTTGCGCAGGAAGTTCGATTCCAGCGTGGCGCGGTCGAATCCCGGCGTATCGCTGCCGTTCGCCGCATAGCGGTACAGCACGGCCGCGTAGATGCCGCTCAGGGTGGCGTGGAACAGCACGCAGGCCAGCACGGCCAGCACGAGCACGCCCGCGATCGCGGCCACCAGCAGCGGCGCGGTGGAGCCGGCGGCCAGCGCGACCGCCGAGACCAGGGCGCCGGCGACGAGGGCCAGCACGACATAGATCGCGGTGAAGGCCGCGCCGAGGCCGACCTGGCCGACCAGGTTCTCGCCCCAGGTACGCTTGAGCAGCGCCGCGCTTTCCGCGATCGCGGCGATCGTGCCGCGGTCGCGGGCCACGATGACCGGCACGACCATGAAGGTCGCCACGGCCCAGCCCGCGCCGACCAGGCCGACGATCAGGCGGCCGACGAAGCCGAGCCGTTCCTGGATGGCGCGCAGCACCACGCCGACCGTCGCCGAGATGACGGCGTAGCCGAGGATGGCGCCGAAGCGGCTGTTGGCGATGCGCAGGCCGTCGCCCAGCGTGGGCTTGCCGCCGTCGAGCCGGATCATGACGGCGCCGACCAGCGCCGTATTGAAATAGAAGATGACGACGTACTGGACGACGTAGAACAGGAAGGCGAGCGAATACATGCCGCCTTCGTGCAGGCCGTCGATCGAGGCGAGGCCGAACAGGGGGAAGACGAACGCCAGCAGTACCAGCAGCAGCGCCGCGGCGGAAATCACGGGGAACAGCAACAGGCGATTGTCTTGCCGCAGTACCTGGATGCTGGCATGGACGAGGTCGAAACTGCGCTTGATGCGGTCGAACATGGCGGACTCCTGGTGGTCGCCACCCGATGGGCGAGGTCATCGGGAATGGTATCGGGAATGTGTTGCCGAAAATGCGTGCTTTGTCACCAAAAGCCAAGATTGCGCATAATGTGCAACTAACCGACAAGACCAGCGATGCCAGCAAGGACGGCGGCCAGGGCTACCGGATACTGTGACGGCGGCGGCGAACCCGCCACGGCGGTAAAATGGCGCTTTTCCGCTTGTCTGCCACACCGGCGGCGCGCCATTACCGAACACTTACCATGACCCAACGCCTCATCCTCGCCTCCAACAACGCCGGCAAGCTCAAGGAATTCGCCCAGTTGCTGGGCCCGATCGGCTTCGACCTGCATCCGCAGGGCGAATTCAACGTCCCCGAAGCGGAAGAGCCGTTCGGCACCTTCGTGGAAAACGCGCTGCAGAAGGCGCGCCACGCGGCGCGCCTGACCGGGCTGCCGGCGCTGGCCGACGATTCCGGCGTGTGCGTGAACGCCCTCGGCGGCGCGCCCGGGGTGTACTCCGCGCGCTATGCCGGCGAGCCGAAGTCGGATGCGCGCAACAGCGCCAGGTTGATCGAGGACCTGGCCGCGCACGCCGACAAGTCGGCCTACTATTATTGCGTGCTGGTCTACGTGCGCCACGCCGACGACCCGCAGCCGGTGATCGCCGACGGCGTCTGGCGCGGCGTCATCGTCGACACGCCGCGCGGCGAGGGCGGCTTCGGCTACGATCCGCATTTCCTGCTGCCGGCGCTGGGCAAGACGGCGGCCGAGCTGTCCTCCTCGGACAAGAACGCCGTCTCGCACCGCGGCCAGGCGCTGCGCGCGCTGGTGGAAAAGCTGAAATGATTCCGATCAAGCCCGTCGCCAGCCTCGCCGGCGTCGAAGCGCGCTCGCCCGCCCAGGCCGCGCTGCAATACCTGCAACCGGGTGCGCTGAACCTGACGGCGCTGCCGCCGCTGTCGCTGTACATCCACTGGCCCTGGTGCGTGCGCAAGTGCCCGTACTGCGACTTCAATTCGCACGAGTCGAAGGAAGCGATCCCGGAACAGGACTACCTGGACGCGCTGCGCGCCGACCTGGAAATGTCGCTGCCGCTCATCTGGGGCCGCAAGATCCAGACCATCTTCATCGGCGGCGGCACGCCCAGCCTGATCTCCGCCGCCGGCCTGGACCGGCTGCTGTCGGACTTGCGCACGCTGCTGCCGCTCGACCTGCACGCCGAGATCACGATGGAAGCCAATCCCGGCACCTTCGAGGCGGAGAAGTTCCGCGCGTTCCGTGCCAGCGGCATCAACCGCCTGTCGATCGGCATCCAGAGCTT
>DAMAFT010000075.1:0-10954 GCA_031995805.1 Massilia sp. | reverse complement strand
GCGCCAAGGGCATCGAACACGGCACCGGCGGCAAGTGGGAAGTCCACGCCGCCACGCACGCCCATGCCGGCCCGCAAAACCTGGACGCGTCGTTCGCCGCCATGCCGGCGGCGGAAGTCGGCCAGCATAGCCTGCGCTTCGCCTTCCCCGGCGCCGACGACGTCGTGACCGCGCTGGGCATGGTCGGCAAGCCCTACCGCATCCTCGACAGGCTGGGCAAGGAAGTCGCCGCCGGCGTGCTGGCCGAGGACGGGCGCCTGCCGCGCCTGGACTTCGACGACAACGAACAATTGACCCTGCACCTGGGCGAGGACAGCTGGCGCAGCGTACGCCTGGAAGTCTCCGAACCGGTCTCCGAGATCGAGCGCCCGGACGAGGATTTCTACCACGCGGAGGACGAGGACGCGCCGCAGCGGGAAGGCGAGGACTTCGGTCCGTTCGCCACCGGACTGGCCGGCGTCGACCTGTCGCTGCACCTGAACCCCCATCTGCTTGGCAAGCTCATCATCAATCCCGAAGGCGAAGAATAAGACATGATCGACAACATCCTCAAGACCCTGGCACTGGCCGCGTGCATGGCCCTGGCGGCGCCGGGCGCAGGCGCCGCGGCCCCCGCCGCCGCTACCGCCACCGCCGCCATTTCGTCGCAGCAGCAGGGCCTGCACCAGTGGCAGGTCGCGGGCGGAAAACTCATCCTCGTCACCGGTACCTACCAGGACGTGACGACGTATAAGCGCAGCCTGACGTTCTACCTGGAGAGCAAGCCCGGCGAGGCCTGGATGCACGTCCCGGTGGTCAGCGGCGAGGCCGACCAGGACCTGACCTGGTTCAGCATCTCGCAGGGCGAACAGACCGTCGCCGATGCCGTCGTGGTGCCGCGCGCCGGCAGCGTCGAACTCGTGGTCGCCGAGACCAAGCCCGGAGGACGCGCCCCGGTCGCGGTGCGCTGGTACCGGCTGGCCGAGTACGGCGACGACAACCCGGACGGCCCGGCACATTATTTCAAGAAGACGTCTTCCTCGAGCTATCCGGCCAACGCCAGGCTGACGGTCGAGCAAGTGCTGAAGAAGGAAGTGGCGTCGAAGCCGCAGAAGTAGGATTGAGCCATGACGCGCGAATTCATCAGTGCCCGCTACGATGCGAGCATCCTGACCGTCGACTACGCCGGCGACGACGGCACGCACCTGCTGCGTACCGGCGGCACCATCGCATGGCGTTTCAATAACCCGGGCAACCTGCGCCCGGCCGGCGAGACGCCGATCATGGGCGCCATCGGTGTCGGCAAGACCAAGGGCAATGGCGCCTTCCTCATCTTCAAGAGCTACGAGGAAGGCCGACTGCAGAAGAAGAAGCTGCTGCGCCGCCGCTACAACGACCGCACCATCTATACCATGCTGACCGGGATTCCCGATCCGAAGCATCCCGGCAAGATGATGCTGGGTTACGCGCCGGCGTCGGACAACAACGACCCGCTGGCCTACGCCAACGCCATCAGCAAGCATACCGGCCTGCCGATCACGACCAGGCTGAGCGACATTTCCGACGACAAGCTGGAAGACGTGCTGGACGCCATGGAAAAGAAGGAAGGCTTCCATGCGCTGAAGGACAAGCGCAGCGAGCGGGAAGTGCCGACCACGACGGTCACCGTTTCCGACGGCGCCATGCCCAAACCCGATGTCCCGGTGCAGATCAAGATCGGCGACAAGACCTACGACAAGAAGACGGACAAGAACGGCCAATTGCCGAAGATCGCTCACACCGAACCGGGCAAGAAGGCCGAGATCCACATCCCCGACCTGACCGGGGCCTGGCACAAGCAGTTCGAATTCGTGATGGACGGCGTATCCAGCGCCTACGTGCTGCTGCACGACCTGGTCAGCTACGAAGCGCCCACCGCGCCGAAGAAGCCGCCGGCCAGCGTGACCAACCCGGCGCGCAAGCCCTTCGACCACGTGGTGGCGCGCAAGGAAACCCTCGGCATCCTGGCCGGACGCTTCGGCACGTCGATCGCCGCGATCATGAAGGACAATCCGGCCATCAAGGATCCGGCCAAGATCTACGTCGGCCAGGTGATCGGCATCTACGGGCCGCCGTCGGGCCGCAGCAAGGCGGCCACGGCCCGGCCCGCGCCGAAGCCGGCTCCTAAGCCGGCACCGAAGCCGGCCCCGAAGCCCGCTAGCGGCGCTGCCAAGGCCCCGGCCGCCGCGCCGAAGCCGGCCGCCGCGCCGCCCGCGGCCAGCGCCGACCTGACGCGCAGCAAGGAAGGCACCGGCCAGCCGCTGGCCATCGTGCCCGCCGACCAGAAGACGGCGCCATGGATGCCGGTGGCGATCGAGGAAGCCAAGAAATGGGCTGGCCAGGACGAGAGCATCATCACCAAGACCGGCAACTTCCACAAGCGCGTGGGCCTGGGCGGCAATATGGTGACCACGCCCTGGTGCGCCGCCTTCGTCAATTACTGCCTGATGACGGCCGGCGCGCCGCACGAGAAGAGCGCGTCGTCGCAGTTCCCGACCTGGTCGAAGAAGTTCAAGAAGATCGACAAGCCCGTGTACGGCGCGATCATGGTCATGCGCAACTACTTCGAGGACACCGGCAAGGCGGCCGGCACCGGCCACGTCACCTTCGTGTACGGCAAGACGGCGCAGGGCCATATCGCCGGCCTGGGCGGGAACCAGAGCGATCGCCTGAAGGTGTCCCAGTACAAGGTCAGCGGCGTATCCGCCAGGTTCAAGTTGCACGGCAAGTGGCTGCAACAAAAATTCCACGGCTTCTACATCCCGGTTACGTACGAGGAATACGCCAAGTCGCAGCACGAACCGGACGTGGTCGACGTGGACGACGTCAACAAGAATTTCCTGAACATTGCCAACGCCGCCTCGGGCGCGAACGAAAAAACCCAATGACGACATCCTTGACACGCATCCTGCTGCTCGCCTCCCTGGCGGCCGCGGCCGCCGGCCCGGCCCGCGCGGGCTCCCCGGACGGATTGAGCCTCGCCGCCGTCGGCAACGCCTCGGGCGCACCCTATACCGCGGCGGTCAAGCAATTCTTCGCGGACCACAAGGCGCAGAAGGTCGCGGACTGCAACGACTACATGCTGAACATCGCCAACCTGTACGTCGCGAACCTGCCGCCGCAACTGACCGGCGACCTGGCCGTGGCGGCCGTGAACGACAAGGCCAGGCGCAAGCGCCTGGCCGCGCTGCTGACCGGCTTTCGCGACGCGACGCTTACCCACGGCTTCGACGGCGCGCTGGCCTACGAAGTCAAGGACGGCAAGCTGCGCCTGTACGGCATTTCCGGCGACCCCGGCGAGAAAGTCCTGGTGTCGACACTGACGTCCGCCGAGGCTGCGGACCAGCAAAAGTTCAATGTCGCGGCCTGCAGGGCCGTGGCCGGCCTGGGCGTGCTGGCGGCGCCCTGACGCCGGGCGGCGCGCAGCCGCCCTCCTCCTGCCCGGCCGCGTTCCGCTCTCTCCATGACGTCGGCCGGCGCGACCACGCGGCACAAATATGATACGATACGAACCGTATCGTTATATCGGCACCCGGAGCCCCATGGACGCATTCCGAGACAAGCCTCCCGGACCGGCCCGCGCCGCAGGCCGGCCCCGCAGCGAAAGCGCACGCAGCGCCGTGCTCGAGGCCACGCGCAGGCTGCTGGCGACATCTCGGATCAGGGACCTCGCCGTCGAAGCGATCGCCGCGCAGGCCGGCGTCGGCAAGGCCACCATCTACCGCTGGTGGCCCAACAAGAATGCCGTCGTCATCGACGCGTTCGTCGAGACGATGCGCCGGACCGCGCCACGTTCCGGCGACGGCAGCCAGCGTGCGGCGCTGGCCGCGCAACTGCGCAGCCTGGTGGACGAGTATCGCGGCGCGACCGGCAGGTTCGTCGCCGAGCTGGTCGGCGAAGCGCAGGCCGATCCAGCCCTGCATGCGGCGTTCCGCGCGCGCTTCTTCGACGCCAGGCGCGCGGACATGCGCGCCGTCGTGGAGCGCGGCATCCGTGCGGGCGAGTTTGCGCCGGGCATCGACGTCGAGGCCATCCTCGACATGCTGTACGGCGCCGTCTATTTCCGCCTGCTGATGGGTCACCAGGCGCTCGACGCCGGATTCGCGGCATCGCTCGACGCGAGCGCGCAACGCCTTCTCCAGCCACACCAGGAACCGGCATGACCAGGTACGAACTCGACTGCCGCGGCGAATCCGGCAACTGCTACAAGGTGGCGCTGATGCTCAACCTGATCGGCGCCGACTGGACGCCGCGCCTCGTCGGCTTCTTCGACGAGGCCAGCAAGGCCGCATTCGGCGCGACGACCAACGCGATGGGCGAGTTGCCGGTATTGCGTATCGACGGGCAGCGGGTGCTGACGCAGAGCGGCGCCATCCTCGACCACCTGGCGCGCACGTCCGGCATGTTCCTGCCGCGCGACGAGGACGCGCGTTACGAGGTGCTGCGCTGGCTGCTGTTCGACAACCACCGCTTCACGCCGGCCTTCGCCAGCCTGCGCTTCATGGTCGCCATGCGCGGGGCCGAAGAATCGGCGCTGACGGCGCATCTGCGCCAGCAGGCGCAGGCGGCGTACGAGATCGTGGACCGGCACCTCGCGGACCGGGAATTCATGGTGGGCGACGCGCCGACCATCGCGGACATCTCGATGGCGGGCTATCTCTACTACGACGAGGATGCGCGCTTCGAGCGCTCGGGTTTCCGCCATCTCCAGGACTGGGCCGCGCGGATCAGCGCCCTGCCGGGCTGGGAGCACCCGTATCGCCTGATGCCGCGCGCGTCCGGCACGGCGCCGGCGCCGCCCTCCCCGGCTCCGTTGCCATAAAGAAAATCCAGCATGCCACTCGCGATTGTCGACACAACCCGGACACCGAACATGAACGGCCGCGCCACGCCCCGCTACCAGGGCAGGATCACGACCTGGAAGGACGATCAGGGCTTCGGTTTCATTACGCCCGACGGTGGCGGCCCGCACGTCTTCGTCCATGTCAGCGCCTTCGCCGGCCGTGCGGCCCGTCCCGCCGAAAACGATATCGTCACCTATACGCTGGGCGCCAACGGCAAGGGGCAGCCGCGCGCGGAACGGGTCGCCTTCGTGCGCGACCGCGGCGCGCGGCAGGCGCCGCCCCGCAACGACGCGGGGGCGCTGGCGCTGTCGGCCGGCTTTCTCGTCCTCGTCGCCGTGCTGGCCGCGCTGGGCAGGCTGCCGGCACCCGTGCCCTGGCTCTGCCTCGGCATGAGCATCGTCGCCTTCGTCGCCTACGGCGTCGACAAGTCGGCCGCCAGGGGCGACCGGCGCCGGACCCGGGAAAGCACGCTGCACCTGCTGGCGCTGGCCGGCGGATGGCCGGGGGCGCTGCTGGCGCAGCGGGTGTTCCGGCACAAGTCGCGCAAGCCCGCGTTCCAGGTGGCATTCCGCTGGACCGTGGCGCTCAATGGTGCGGCGTTGTGCTGGCTGGCGTCGGGGTATGGGGCAGAGGCATTGGCGGCGTTGGCAGGTTACCGGTAGACGCCGGCCGCGCGCCTATCCCGCCGCCCCCGCCACCGGCATCACCGACCGCATGATCTGCAACGCCGCCGGTCCCAGCAACACCACCAGCAGCGCCGGGAAAATGCAGAAAATCAGCGGGAACAGCAGCTTGGTCGCGATCTTGGCCGCCTTTTCCTCGACCAGCTGGCGGCGCCGCGTGCGCAGTTGCTCGGACTGGATGCGCAGCGCGGTGCCGACGCTGGTGCCGAAGCGGTCGGCCTGGATCAGCATCTTGGCCAGCGCCTCGACGTCCTCGACGCCGGTGCGCAGCGCCAGGTTGCGCAGCGCCTTGTCCTTGGCGCTGCCGGCGCGCAGCTCCAGCGTCACCAGTTGCAGCTCTTCCGCCAGCACAGGGCTCTTCAGGCCGATCTCGTTGCCCACCCGCGCCAGCGCGGCGTCCATCGCCAGGCCGGCCTCGACGCACACCACCATCAGGTCCAGCGCATCCGGGAAGCTCTCGAAGATCTCGCGCTGGCGCCGGCCGATCTTCTGCTTCAGGACCAGGTCCGGCACGTAGTAGCCGGCGGCGGCGGCGGCGACGATGTACAGGAAGGTCAGCGCGGCCGGGCGCGCGCCGCCGTGCGGCAGCAACAGGTAGACGAGCAGCGGCAGGCCGAGCGTCAGCGCGGTCTTCCCGGCATGGAACAGGCCGGGTGCGGACGGCGCGCGCCAGCCGGCGTTGATGAAGCGCAGGCGCACCGGCGAGGCGTCCCAGCCCTCGGCCGGCACCGACAGCTTCGCCAGCGGCTGCAGCAGGCGCGCCAGCCGCTCGCGCCAGGTCTGGCCCGGTTCCGCGCGCGCGCCGTGCTCGCGCTCGTCCAGCGCGGCCAGGCGCTGCTTGACGGGGTCGCGCGCGAGCGCCAGCAGCGCCACCAGCGCCACGCCGAAGATCGCCACGAACAGCACGGCGAGGAATACGATTTGCGGCTTGCCCATGCCAGGTCCTTACATGCGGATGCGGACGATCCTGCGGATCGCCAGCACCCCGAACAACATCATCCCGAGCGCCGCGCCGGTCATCTTGCGGCCGATCGGGTCCGTCACCAGCACGCTCATCGTGGCCGGATTGGCGAGGTACATCATGCCGCCCGCGCCGAACGGCAGCAGGCACAGCACCCAGGCCGAGATGCGGCCCTCGGCCGACAGCACGCGGACCTGGCCGGCCAGCTTGTGGCGGTCGCGGATGATGGCGCTGATCGAGGACAGCAATTCCGTCAGGTTGCCGCCGCTCTCGCGCTGGATCAGCACGGCCACCACGAAGTACTGCAGGTCCATGCTGGGCACGCGCTGCGCCAGGTTGCCCAGGGCGTCGGCCATCGCCACGCCGAAGTTCACTTCGTCGAAGGCGGCCCTGAATTCGGTGCCCAGCGGCGCCGGGGTCTCGTCGGCGGCCAGCTTGAGCGCCGTCGGGAAGGCGTGGCCGGCGCGCATCGCGCGGCCCATCATGTCGAGCGCGTCGGGCAGCTGGCGCTCGAAGCGCACCAGGCGGGCGTCGCGCGCGCGCGCCAGCCGCAGCAGCGGCAGGCCGGCCACGCCCAGCGCGAACGGCAGCACCGCCAGGCCCGGCAGGCGCAGCCAGGCGGCCGCCACCAGGCCGGCGACGAAGGCGCCGCCGCACATGGCCAGCAGCACCGCCGCCAGGCGCTTCGAGCCCGCCTGCAGCAGCATGCGGTCGAGACGGCGCACGCCCGGCAGGCGGCGCAGCAGCTGGTCCAGGTCGGCGCTCTCGGCCAGGCGGCGTTCCTTGACGATGGTGACGTCCGACTCGCGCACGTCACCGCCGATGACGGCGCGCAGGCGGCGCTCGATGCGTTCCGCCTCCGGGCTGCGGTGCGCATGCCAGGCCGACCACACGCCCCAGACCAGCAGGGCCACGGCGGCGAACAGCAGGACGGCGAACAGGACGAACGTGACATCCATGGGGCTTCCCTAGCGCGGCTCGAAGATGTGGACCGGCAGGTTGATGCCGAAGGTGCGCAGGCGTTCGGCGAAGCGCGGGCGCACGCCGGTGGGCGCGGAATGGCCCTGCACCGCGCCGTCGTCGGCCACGCCGGTCTGCCTGAACACGAAAATGTCCTGCATCGTGATGACGTCGCCTTCCATGCCGGTCACTTCCGAGATCGACAGCACCTTGCGCTTGCCGTCGGACAGGCGCGCCACCTGCACCACCACGCCGACGGCGGAGCTGATCTGCTGGCGGATCGCCTTGGCCGGCAGCGTGCCGGCGGCCATGCTGACCATGTTTTCCAGGCGCGTCAGCGCGTCGCGCGCCGTGTTCGCGTGGATGGTCGCCATCGAGCCCTCGTGGCCGGTGTTCATGGCGCCCAGCATGTCCATCGCCTCTTCGCCGCGCACCTCGCCCAGGATGATGCGGTCGGGGCGCATCCGCAGCGCGTTCTTGACCAGCGCGCGCTGGCTCACTTCGCCCTTGCCCTCGATATTCGCGGGACGGGTCTCCAGGCGCACCACGTGCGGCTGCTGCAGCTGCAGCTCGGCCGCGTCTTCCACCGTCACCACGCGCTCGCTGTGGCCGATGAAGCCGGAGATCACGTTGAGCATGGTGGTCTTGCCGCTGCCGGTTCCGCCCGAGATCAGGATGTTGACCTTGGCCTTGCCCAGGCCCTGCAGCACCTCGGCCATGTCGGCCGTCATGCTGCCGTAGGAGACCAGGTCGGCCAGGCGCAGCGGATCGGCGGAAAAGCGGCGGATCGACATCACCGGACCGTCGATCGCCAGCGGCGGGATGATCGCGTTCACGCGCGAGCCGTCCGGCAACCTAGCGTCGACCATCGGGCTCGATTCGTCGATGCGGCGGCCCACGCGAGAGACGATCTTGTCGATGATCTTCATCAGGTGGGCGTCGTCGGTGAAGGTGACGTCGGTCAGTTCCAGCTTGCCGCGGCGCTCGACGTAGACCTGCTTGTGGGTATTGACCAGGATATCCGACACGCTCGGATCGGCCAGCAGCGGCTCCAGCGGACCGAAGCCCAGCATCTCGTTCTGGATGTCGCGGGTCAGCGTCTTGCGCTCGGCGTCGTTGATGACGACCATCTCTTCTTCGAGCAGGCGCTCGACCAGCAGGCGCAGCTCCTGGCGGATCTGGTCCTGGTTCAGGCGCTGCATGCTTTCCAGGTCGACGCGGTCGAGCAGCGCCTCATGGATGCGGGCCTTGAGCTGGTGGTAGGCGCGGTTGTCGATCGGGCCGCCGCGCTGGGCGACCGGACGCGCGATGGCGCCGGCGCCGATGCTCGTGGCAGCGCCGCCGTTCATGCTGGCCAGGCGTTCACGCAGGGAAGATGGGGGCATCGTGTTCATGTCGGTCTTTCTCTATCTCAGACGTCGGTCTTGCGCCGTTTGAACAGGCGCGCCATCAGGCCCGCGCTCTGCACCGGCGCGGCTTCGCCGGTCAGGCCGCGCGCCATGGTCATCAAGGCCAGGCTCAGCTGGCTGTCCGGCGCCAGGCGCGTGACCGGCACGCCCTGGTTGACCGACTTTGCGGCGGCGTCGTAGTGGTTCGGCATCGTGCGCAGCTGCGTGGTGTCGAACGCCTCTTCGAGGTCCTTCAGGCGGATGTCGCTGTTGTTGTCGTGGCGGTTGACGATCAGCTCCACCTTGTCGCTGCCGTATTCCAGGTTGCGAAACACCGTCAACAGGCGCTTGCCGTCGCGGATATAGGGCAAGGTGGTCTGCAGCACCGGGTAGATGGTGTCGGCATGGTCCAGCGCGCGGATGCTGACCGGGTCCAGGCTGCGGCCGACGTCGAGCACGATGAAGTCGTACTGGCGGCGCGCCAGCTTGATGATGGCGTCGATGTGCTCGGGCTTGACGTCGCTGGCGTGGGCCGGATCGGACGGCGCGGCCAGGATGCCGTAGTTCGGCGTCACGGCGACCATGCTCGACGCCAGGAACGACGGGTCGAGGCGGTGGATCTGGGTGGCCACGTCGGACAGCGTGGCCAGCGGCTTGACGTCCGAGACGAACAGCGAGGCGTCGCCGAACTGCAGGTTCATGTCGATCAGCGCGACGCGGCGCGCGCCGCCGGCCGCCAGCGCGTAGGCCAGGTTGGTGGCCAGGAAGGTGGAACCGGAACCGCCCTTGCAGGAGATGAAGGCCAGCACCTTGCCCTGGGTGGCGCCGGCGTTGCCGAGCTTCTCGGCGACGTGGTCCACGGCCTGCGCCAGCGCCGCGGCGGTCGGCGCCGCCGGCAGCACTTCGCGCACGCCGGCGCGCATGGCGCGCAACAGGAACTCCTGCGACAGGTCGCCGGAGAGCACGATGAAGGCCAGGCGCGGGAACAGGTGGCCCACGCGCTCCAGCTGGTCCAGTTCGCCCTCTTCCACGCGCGGCTGGTCAACCACGAGCACGTCCGGCACGTCGGCGTCGTCCAGCGTCGACAGGCGCGCTGGCACACCGGCGATCATGTCGACCTCGTCCGCTCCCGGACGGGCGCGCAGCTGGCGCGCCAGCTCGATCAGGTGGCGGTCGTCGCGCGACATGACGGCAATCTTCATGGCCTGCTCCTCAATTGCGCGACGCGCCGACCATGGCGCTGCCGTTCTGCTGCACCGGCACCACGTACGACTGGCGGTAGTTGTTCAGGGCCGCGCCGGTGACGGCGGCGTCGGTGCCGCCGGCGCCAGGGCGCCGCGGCTGCGGCGGCAGGACCTGGCTGGCCATGATGGCGCGCACGGTGTTGCCCTGCGCGGCCGGACCTTCGTAGGCGCAGGCGGCCAGCGTGGCCGGCAGCGCCAGCACGCACGCGGCGCGGCCGGTGGCGTGGCCGATAAGGCGGACGAGGTTCATTTCTGCTCCTTGGAAGCTTGCGGCGCGCGCCAGCCTTCGTGCTGGCCGCCGATCAGGAAGTCGACGCGGTCCGGCTGCACGTAGTCGTCGGTCGGCAGGCGCGGCGCGGCCGGCAGCGGCTTGGCCAGGTGCGGCGTGACGATGAAGACCAGTTCCGTGCGGTCGTTCTGGAACTCGCTGCTGCGGAACAGGGTGCCGAGCAGCGGCACGTCGCCCAGGAAGGGGTAGCGCTTGATGTCGCTGGTGACGTTGTTGCGGATCAGGCCGCCGATCGCGAAGCTCTCGCCGTCCTGCAGCTGCACGGTAGTGGCGGCGCGGCGCGTGGTGAACGACGGCAGGATGGCGCTGGCCGCGCTGCTCGATCCGTTCGCGCTGATGCCGATGCCTTCGCGGTTCAGCTCCGACACCTCCGGCGCCACGCGCAGGTTGATGCGCCCGCCCGCCAGCACGGTCGGCAGGAATTTCACGGCGACGCCGTACTCCTTCTCTTCCAGCGTGATGGTGCTGGCGCCGCCCGTGCTGTTCTGGGCGACCGGGATGAAGATCTTGCCGCCGGCGAGGAAGCGGGCTTCCGGGCCGCTGACGGCCATCTCGGTCGGCGCGGCG
>DAMAFT010000074.1:0-10955 GCA_031995805.1 Massilia sp. | reverse complement strand
CCTTGTAGCCCAGTTCGACGTTGCTGCTCGCGCTGTCGTCGATCTCGTGGTATTCGTAGTTCTGGTCTTTCGGATCGCGCGTCAGCTTCGCTTCGGCGTCCTTGCCCAGCGCCGTGTGGTATCGCGCCTGCAGGCGCGACTGCTGCACCTGCGCCAGCGAGCGGTCGGCGCGCGTGGCGCCGGCGCTGCGGGTCTGTTGCGACACCTCGTAGCGGAAGCCGTCCACCTCGCCGGGGCGCAAGGGATTGCTCGACTGCGGCGCCTGGCTGACGGTGGCGCTGAAGTCGGCCAGCCCGGTCAGCACGGCATGGTCTTCCTTCGACAGCGACCAGGGCCGGCCCGGCGGCGTCACGGCGGGATCCAGGCGCTCGCTGGTGGCGGTACGGCTCAGGCTCGCGAAGCCGTCGCGGAACATCGCCATCAGGCCGGCGTCCGCATGGCCGCGCGCGGCCGCGTCGTCGAACTGCTTCAGGTAGCCGTCGATCGCCTGCTGCTGCTGCCGCCTGGTGCCGAGCGCCTCCAGCTTGCCCGCATCGATGTCCAGGTCGACGCTGCCGGACGGTCCCGCGATGGCCAGCTTGCGCTTGTCGCCGTCGGCGTGGAAGTCGAGCGACTGCGTGCCGCCGCCCGTGGCCAGCGGCAGCGCGACCTCGGCATGGAAGTCGACCGACTGCAGCAGGCGCGTATCGAAGCCGGCCAGGCCGTCCAGGCGCACCTGCGATTCGCCCGACGCCATGCCGTCGATGGCGGCCTGGAAGCCCTTGGCCAGGCCCGCCAGGGCAGCGCGCTCGTCGTCGTTCAGCTCGCCGTCGGCGCTGGCCTGGACGACCATCTCGTCGTCGACGCTGGCCAGGACCAGGTCGACCTTGCGGCCACCGGCGGTGACCACGCTCAGCGTGAACTTGTCGTCGAACCCGCCGTCCAGCGCTTCCCGGTCCGCCGGGATCGCCGCGCCGGCGCCGAGCTTGTCGAGCATGGCCGCGCCCAGGCCGCGGAAGCGCAGCGCCGCGGTCATCGGCGGCGGGGCCTCGGCTTCGGCCTCGGCCAGCCGGGAAGCCGCCAGGCCCGCGGCGCTCAGGTTGACGATGGCCGAGGGCGCGGCGCTTGCGCCGGCGGTGCCGGTGGCGGCGCTGCGCCAGGCGCTGGCCGGCGCCTGGCGCAGCGGGATCGACCAGTTCGAGAGGGAGGAAATGGAAGTCATGCTGACTTATCGGCAACGGTCGCCGATAGTTGAGGCGCGCCCTGTCCTGCGACCGGTGCCGGGACGCGGCGCGGCTTGCGTTATGATGGCCGGCCGATCCACGAACGAGTCTTCCGATGAAGAGAAACCGCAGCATGCCGGCAGTCGCCGCCTTATCGTTGGCCCTTGCCGCGATGGCGGGCACTGCCCACGCCCAGGGTGGGCGCTACGTCTCGATGGGCAGCTCCTACGCCGCCGGCCCCGGCGTCGGCGCCCCGGACCTGGCCAGTGGCGGCTGCGGCCGCTCGACGAGCAACTACGCGCGCACGGTCGCCGCCCGGCACGGGTTCGAACTCGTCGACGTGGCCTGCTCCGGCGCCACCACCGAGAACATCCTGGCGCGCGGCCAGCATGGCTTTCCCGCGCAGGTCGAGGCGGTGACGCAGGACACGAAACTGGTGTCGTTCCTCATTGGCGGCAACGACATCGAGTACGTGGGCAACCTGTTCGGCCTGTCGTGCCGCGCCGCGGGGAAGGCGGCCTGCAAGGTCACGGACGACGCCGACGTCGACCGGCGCCTGGCGGCCCTGCCGGCGAAGCTGGATGCCGTCGTGGCGGCGGTGCGCCAGCGCGCGCCGGCCGCGCGCATCGTGCTGGTCGGCTACCTGCCGGCCGAGCCGGACAGCGGCGCCACCTGCGCGGCGCTGGCCCTGCGGCCGGACGACGCGCGCCGCATGCGCGACGCGTCGGCGCGCCTGGCCCGGGTGTTCGAGGACACCGCGCGGCGCAACCGGATCGACCTGGTGCGCGCCGCCGCGCTGGCGGCGGGGCACGACGCCTGCGCGAAGGATGCCTACGTGACGGGACGCCAGCCGGCCCGGGTACCGGGCTGGAAGGAGCCGGTCGCCTACCATCCGACCCAGGCCGGCATGGATGCGGTGGCGGCGGAATTCGACAGGGTGCTGGCGCAGTGAGCGGTCGCTAGCGCCCGTCGTCCCACAGGCGCTGCATGGCCAGGAAGGTGTACGAGGTCGTCCACCCGATCAGCAGCAGGCCGTTGAGCGCTTCCATGCCGGCCAGCAGGCGCAGGTCGCCGTGCGGGACCACGTCGCCGTAGCCGAGCGAGGTATAGGTCTCGGCCGAGAAATACAGGCATCCGGAGAAGGGCAGGCGCGCCGTCCCGCCCATCGAGCCGATGTCGAACTGCGTGGCCAGCACGTAGTAGGCGGCGCCGTACAGCAGGATCTCGAGCGCGTGCGCGGCGAAGGCGCCGAAGATGACGAAGACGAGGCGGGCGCGCCGGTCGATGCGCAGGCGCGGCAGGCCGGCCGAGACCAGGCGCAGTACTTCGTAGTGGATGACGGTCGTGAGGACCAGCAGCAGGAGGCAGGCGCAAGCGACCAGTATCATGACATTCCCCGAATCGGGCACGGAGGCAACCGTACGCGCCTGCAAGGATACAGGATTACTGTTCGAATGCCAGGCATGGGTTATGCGACCGGCGCAAGCGGATTTCGCGGGAATGCGTGGGTTATTGCGCAGGCGCCCGAGCGACGATGCCGTGTTCGCCGATCACCTGTTCCCGCAGGATGCGCTGCGTGGCGTCGTCGTACGGTGGCGGTACGCTTGGCCGCGCTGCCTCGATATCGAGGAGGTGCCAGCCGAAGCGGCTGTGTACGGCCGCGGGCAACAGGCCCGGCTTGCCCTGTGCAGCAAGCGCCGTCGAGATTTCCGGTGCGACGTCGGTAGGGCGCAGCCAGCCCAGTTCGCCGCCGATGGCCGCACTGGACTTGTCGGTCGACGTTTGCGCCAATGCGCCGAAGTCGGCGCCAGCCTGCAGCTTGGCGAGGGCCTCCTTGGCGAGTGCCTCAGTGGCGAACAGCATGTGACGCACACGAAAGTCTTGCTGCCGGGCGATATCGGCGGCCACCTCGTCGTAGCGTTTGCGCAGGCTGGCGTCCGAATAAGCGTCGCGGTTCAGTTTCATGTTGACGAGCGCCGCACTGCGTACGGCGACGCCGCCTTTCGTAGCCGGCATGAAGCGGCAATGCTCGACCATGTCCAGTGCGGCACGATCCACCAGCGCTTCACCGCTTGGCGTCTCGATCTTCGCGGTATAAGCCTGGCCATCCGGCCAGACCTGTACCCGCACCGATAGATCCGGGGCGGCACCTTCGTCGCCGATGGACAGGATTTTGTAGGGACGCATGCAAGTCCCTGCGAGTAGGCGCGGCGCAATGTCCGTACGCGCCGTTTCCGGCAACGTCCAAGACAGTGCCAGCGTCGCATCCGGACCAGCGTTCGCGGCGCCGAAGCGGCAGCTTGCGAGATGGCGTAGCGACGCCTCGTCCAACAGGGCATAGCCGGACGATTGCACGATCCGGCCATTGCGTGCCTGGCCGTCCGGTCCGACATCGAATCGCAATGTCGCGGTGCCGCTCATGGCATAGCGCAGCGCCTCCGGTGCATGCGCGGGGGCCGGACAGGCGGATGGCGGCATCTCGCGTCCCGACACGCCTCCCGCCAGCGTCAGCGCGAGGCACGCAGGAACCAGGCGCGTCAACATGTCGGGTAATTCAGCGATGTATCGAGAGCCACGCCGGTATCGCTTTGCAGGTCTTCGCGCACGGCCTCGATGAAGCAGCCGTTTTTCCCGAGGCCGCTATGGATCGCCGTCGTCACGCCCTGTTGCGGTATCAGGCTGATCGAGGGATTGCAGGAAGTGATGACCTGATAGCCCTGGGTCGAGATGTAGCGCCATACCGTGATGCGTTTGCCGACAGGGAGGGCGACGCTCGAATCGCCATTCGGCGCTTCCTTGACATCGAGCTGGTAGCGCTGGCCATCCTTGCACATGAACGGCTTGCCGAAACCATACAACTTGGCGGTTGCGAGAGGTTCGCCGGATTGCGGCACGTAGGTAGGAAGGCCGCATCCGGCAAGGGAAAGAAGGGCACAGGCGGCGATCGCCGGAACGACGCGGCGTACCAGGCTGGAAGCGAAAGCGGAAGTCATGGACGGGTTCATCAAGTCTTGGTCAGGTTGCCTGTCGCAATCACATCACGCAGTTCGTCGAGGGTGGCTTGCGTGTCGTGCACGCCCGGGCGTGGCGCATCGAGCAACAGCACGAAGGCAGTGGCAGCGGGTTTTCCCTGCATGATGCCGACTTGCGGGTTCGCGCTCGGCCGGTCGCGTGCCGCATTCAGCAGCGAGGTGTACAGCATGAAGAACGGCTTGCCTTTTGCCTTGGCAACTTCGGCGCAACGGTACAAGGCATATTTTTCGGTCAACGCTTCCGAGGTATAGCCATTGGCCAGGAACTGAACCATTTCCAATTTTCCGGGACCGGCCATGTCGCGATGGCCGCCGGTCATGCCGACACTCTGATACTGGGTAGCACAACCGGTCAGCAGGATGCCGATGCTGGAGACGTACGTGAACATGCGCACGAAGCGCCCTGTTTTTTGGTGAATAAGCATGCTGTCCTTGCGAAGATCTTGATATATGTAATTACGGCTGACAGGCTAGCAAAATCACTTGCTACAAATCGCACGCTTTGTCACGAAATTATTGATTTTCAGAAAAGAATTGTTAACTCAGTCATTGTCGGCGCTGGCGGCGGGCATGACGACGATCGCGGATACAGACGAAGGGACAGCAAGCCCTGATATGGCCATTGTTCCCGCCGTTGCAGCGGGAACAATGGCACCGGACCCACTGGTGCGGGTCCGGTTCACCGTGGACGCTTACTGCAGCGCCGGCGTGTTCTCGCCGAAGTGCTCGTGCGAGCCGGCGTTGTCGATCGCGCGCGCCGGATTGCTGTTCGCCAGGCTGGCCGTAGGCCCAGTCGTCGGTGCCGGCGACGACGTTGAAGTGGCTCATCTCGTGCACCAGCGTGCCGCCCTTGGAATCGGTGCCGCTCAGGGGCGCGTTCCAGAACGCCTTGCACACGTAGATCGTGTACGGCTGCGTGGGATACACGTAGGCGTACGCGGTGTCGGTGCAGCCGCAGTTGACGGTGATCGGCTTGGTCGCCAGGGCGCTCTTGATGGCGGCGAAGTGCGACTTGACGGTCGCCACGCGGCTGCTGTCGACGGCGCCGAACCACTTCGTATAGCGCGTGCCCAGCGCGCCGTTCGTCAGGTAGGCGTCGGCATTGCTGGCCATCGTCTGCGCGGCGGACAGCGCCTGGCCGATCGTGCTTTGCTGCGAGCTCGAACACTGGCTGTACGACACGCTGGCCGCCGCCGCCGTCGATTCGGCCTGCATCTCGGCCAGCGACTTGGTCACTTCGCGCGAGCCGCGCGGGCGGGCGCCGTCGATCCAGACGGTGGCGGCGGCCGATTGCAGCTCGGCGGCCGCGCCGGCGCCGTCCGCGAACAGCTGCGCCGACGCGGCGCGGAAGCGGATCGTGTAGTCGCCGGTGGTGGCCATGTCGTAGAGCGCGGACAGTTCCACCTTGACGCTGTACGACGCGCCCGGCTTGAGCAGGTAGTAATCGGCGGCGGTGGGCGCTTGGCGATGGCGCCCAGGTAGCGCACCGGCACGCCGTCGCGCACGACGTCGAACAGCGGCGCCGTCACGCCGTCGAACGGGGTGCGCGACTTCAGGAGGTACTGCGGGCTGCCGGACGTGTTGGTGAAGGTGACCTTGACCAGCACGTCGTCGCTCTTGCCGAGCGACGCCTTCTCGGGCGCGACCGAGACGACGACGCCATTACCGCTGGCGGCGGCCTGCGCGGCGCAGGACATGGCCAGGACGGCGGCGCCGGCGGCCCGTTTCAGCATGCTGTTCCTTATTGACCATCTCCGTGAAAGTTTGTTGTCGGACTGCTTTTTTTGTATGGTCTTCGTCATCCAATTGCGTCCTGCATTTAACAAAATCCGGCGGAAATACGCTGCTTGTTGATGAAATTAAGCAAACGGAATTAATAACTGTTGTATATACGATTGATAAATCTCAATACCTCTAATCGTGCGCGAGAAATTTGGTCGGGTCTGTGCTAGCGCCCGGAAACCGGCGGCCGCGGCGCAAGGATCCGCGATCGCTGGTCTAATGGGCGTTTCTTCCGCAACCTCGAAAGGAACCACCATGACCATCGCTTTCCTCGGCCTGGGCGCCATGGGCCGGCACATGGCCGCCAACCTGCTGCAATCGGGCCGGCCGGTCCACGTCTGGAACCGTGGCCAGGAACCGGTGCGCGCACTGGCCGCCCGGGGCGCGCAGCCGGCCGCCACGCCCGCCGAGTGCGGCATCGCCGACGTCGTGTTCACCATGCTGGCCGACGACGCCGCCACCCGCGCCGTGCTGCTCGATGGCGGCGTGCTGGACGCCATGGCGCCCGGCAGCATCCACGTCAACATGGCCACCGTGTCGGTCGCTTTCGCGCGCGAGATGGCGGCGCTGCACGTGGCGCGCGGCATCGGCTACGTGGCGGCGCCGGTGCTGGGCCGCGTGGACGTCGCCGCGGCCGGCAAGCTGAACATCCTGGCCGGCGGCAGCGACGAACTGGTGGCGCGCGTGCAGCCCCTGCTCGACCTGATGGGGCAGAAGACCTGGCGCTTCGGCACCGAACCGGAACAGGCCAATGCCGTCAAGCTGGCATGCAACCTGATGCTCGCCTGCGCGATCGAGGCGACCGGAGAAGGCGCCGCGCTGGCCGGCGCGCACGGCATCGCGGCGCCGGACTTCATCGACCTGGTCACCAGCACGCTATTCGCCGGCTCGCCGGTCTACAAGGGCTATGGCGGCATGATCGCCGAGGAGCGCTACAGCCCGGCCGGGTTCAAGCTGGCGCTCGGCCTGAAGGACGTGCGCCTGGCCGTCGAGGCGGGACGGGACCAGGGCCTGCCGCTGGCGTTCGGCACGACGCTGCAGGCCACGCTGCAGGAGGCGGTGGCGCAGGGCAGCGGCGAGCTGGACCTCGCCGCGCTGGGCCGGCACGCATTGCGCCGCGCTTCCTGACACGGCTGGCGACGGCGCAACGGTGCGGGCGCCGGCACGGCCGGATGCTAGACTTTTCGTCTCCAGAGCCGAAGGAGCCGATGTGCGCGTGCGTTTTTTCTACCGTTTCCTGATCCCGTTCCTGTTTCTGCTGGCGGCGCTGGCGCCCTCGGGCTTCGCCGCGCCCGCCCTGCTGGGAGGCGCCGCCCCGCCCGCCGCGACCGTCCAGTCGGATCCGCTCAAGCGCGAGACGCCGCGTTCGACGGTGTCCGGCCTGATCGCGGCGCTGGGGGAGCTCGACTACGACCGCGTGGTCCAGTTCCTCGACCTGCCCACCGCGGCCAGCAGCCGCCAGCGCCTGAACGCCATCGCCCAGGCGCGCGCCTTCCATGCGCTGCTGGACGACGGCGGTTCGTTCAAGCCGTTCGCGGCCCTGTCGAACGAGCCGGGCGGCCGCCTGGACGACGACCTGCCGCTCGAGCAGGAAGACGTCGGCGACATCGTCATGCAGGGCAAGAAGGTGCCGCTCCTGCTGGAGCGCGGCAAGGACGGCGACCTGCAGGTGTGGCGTGTCTCGCGCGACACGCTGGCCCAGGTCGCGGCGGCCGCCAGGCGCGCGCCGGCCGTGCTGGAGCCGGAACAGGAGCAGTACATCGTCGCCGGCGCGCCCCTCAAGGACTGGGGCATCCTGCTGGGCGTCGGGATCGTGGTCTTCGGCGGCCTGTGGATCGTGTCCACCCTGCTGGTCGCCGTCATGCGCAAGCTGGCCGCGAATCCGGCCGAAAACGGTTTGTATCGCTTCTTCGAAGCGGCGCTGCCGCCGGTCAGCCTCCTGATCGCCGTCGGCGTGTTCTATGCCTGGGCGGACCGGTTGCCGGTCGCGATCGTGGCGCGCCAGACCCTGCTGCGCTACACCGGCATCGTCACCGTGATCGCGCTCGTGTGGTTCGGCCTGCGCCTGGTCGACGCGATCGCCGACCTGGCCGTCGCGCGCATGCAGCGCCGCCAGCGGCGCCAGATCGTGTCCGTCATCACGCTGCTGCGGCGCACCGCCAAGGCGCTGCTGCTGGTGTTTTCCGGCATCGGCATCCTCGATACCTTCGGCATCGACGTCACGACCGGCATCGCGGCGCTGGGCATCGGCGGTATCGCGCTGGCGCTCGGCGCGCAGAAGACCGTGGAAAACCTGGTCGGCAGCGTCACCGTGATCGCCGACCGGCCGCTGCAGGTGGGCGACTTCATCAAGGTCGGCGACGTGGTCGGCACGGTGGAGGACGTCGGCATCCGCTCGACCCGCATCCGTACCGGCGAGCGCACCGTGGTCACGATTCCCAACGGCGACCTGTCGGCGCGCCAGATCGAGAACTTCGCGGACCGCGACCGCTTCCTGTTCAATCCCGTGATCGCGATCGATTACGCGACGTCGTCGGCCAGGCTGAAGACGGCCATCGCCATCGTCCAGCAGGTGCTGGCGCAGGAGAAGCAGCTGGCGGAGGGCCATCGCGCGCGGCTCGGGCGCATCGGCGAGCGCTCCTTCAACATCGAGGTGTTCGCCTACATCGACGTGCGCGACTTCGATACCCAGGTCGTCGTCCGCGAGGCGCTGCTGCTGGCGATCTACGAAGGGCTGGAAGCGGCGGGCATCGGGCTGGCCTTCCCCAGCCAGACCATCGTGGTGACGCCCGCCGGCACGGCGGCCGCCGCGCCGGAGGACACCCGCAAGGATGCGGGGATCGTCATCGGGGATGCTGGCGGCGCTTGTGGACGAATGCCAGGCTGACGCCGCCGCTGCCGTCATCCGGCGACGGCGGCGATGCGCCGCTCGACCTCGTCCCTGGTGGCGGCCCATGCCGGCACGGTATCCAGCAGGCGCTGTTGCCAGGCCATGAGATGCGGGAATTCGCCGAACGGCGCGCCGGTGCGCAGGTATTGCGAGAACGGCGCCGCGATATCGATGTCGGCCAGGGTCAGGGCAGCGCCGACCATGAATTCCCTGTCCGCGAGGTGGGCGTCCAGCACGGCCGCCGCCGCGCGGAGGGTCGCCATCGCCAGCGCGACGATGTCGTCCGACCTGGGCTTGCCCTGGAAGGTCGCGCCTGCCCACTGGTCGAACAGCAGGGTCGAAAAGATGCGCCACTGCTCGCCCGACCAGAACATCCATTGCAGCACTTCGAGGCGTTCCGCTTCGGTACGTCCGCGCAGGTCGGAGTTCGCCTTCCCGGCCAGGTACAGGTTGATGGCCGCCGCTTCCCAGATGACGGTATCCCCGTCCTTCAGTACCGGGGTCAGCCCGTGCGGATTGAGTTTCAGGAAGTCGGGGGTATGGCTTTCTCCCTTGAACAGGTCGACATGCACGCGCTCGATGTCGATGCCCATGATGGCGGCGGCGGCGGTCACGCGGCGCAGGCTGCCCGAACCCGGGTCGCCGTAGAGGTGGATGGTCATGCTGGTCTTCTCCGTAACGTGGTAAACGACGGGATGAAGATTAGCTTGTTTTGCCGAATAAAATTATACTGGCCGGATGAAGAACACTTATTTGAATGGCGAATGAATGACGGACCGCTGGCAGGAAATCAAGGTGTTTATCCGCGTGGCCGAGACGGGCAGTTTTTCGCGGGCGGCGCGCGAACTTGCGCTGTCGCAGCCGTCGGCATCGCGCATCGTGACTGGCCTTGAGGCCCGGCTGGGCGTGAAACTCCTGCTGCGAACCACCCGCAACGTCACCCTGACCGAAGCGGGAGCGGCATTCCTCGAGCGGGTGCGCCAGGCCAGCGCCGACGTCGAGGATGCGGAAGACGCCGCCCGGGGCATCGATTCGCTGCGCGGCATGCTCCGGCTGGCGATGCCGGTCATGTACGGCACGCGGGCGATCGTTCCCGTCCTGGCGCCGTTCCTGGAGCGCTATCCGGAACTGCGCATCGAGATCAGCATGCGCGACGAGCGCCAGAACCTGGTGGCGGCCGGCGTCGACGTGGCGATCCGGATGGGGGCGCTCGAGGATTCCAGCTTCGGCGCCAGGCAGATCGCATCCGTCGAGCGCCTGCTGGTGGCCGCCCCGGCCTACCTGGCGCGGCGCGGCACGCCGGCGACCCTCGAGGACCTGGCCGGCCACGATGCGATACTGCACGAGCGCGGCTTTCCCGACACGAGCACGTTCGCCTTGTTCCGGGCCGGTGCGGAACACCGCGTCACGCTGCAGGGAAGGGTGAAGGTCGACGCCGCGCCGGGCGTCCTGGCCGCGGCGCTGGCGGGCCTGGGGATCGCCAACGTCACGGCCGTGATGTCGGCGCAGGAGCGGCGCGAAGGACGGCTCGTCCAGGTGCTGCCCGACTATGGGCTCGAACCCTTGAAGGCGTTCGCCGTGTTCCCGTCGGGACCCAGGCCGTCGGCCAAGGTGCGGGCGCTGGTGGAGCACCTCGTCGCGGCATTGAGGTAAGCACCCAGCAAAAGAACAACCCCGGCACCACGCAAGCGCGGTGCCGGGGTTCGGGCAGCGGATCGGCCGGGCAGGATTACGCGCCGACGGATTCCAGCACGCCGTTGAAGGTCGCGCTCGGACGCATCACGGCCTTTACCTTGGCGCTGTCCGGCTTGTAGTAGCCGCCGATGTCGGCCGCCTTGCCTTGCACTTCCAGCAGTTCGGCGACGATCTTGGCTTCGTTATCAAGCAGGGCCTTGGCCAGCGGCGCGAAGTAGGCCGCCAGTGCGGCGTCCTCCGTCTGTGCGGCCAGTTCCTGGGCCCAGTACATCGACAGGTAGAACTGGCTGCCGCGGTTGTCGAGTTCACCGGTCTTCGGCGACGTCGACTTGCGGTTGTCCAGCAGCTTGCCGG